>JALZDI010000334.1 GCA_030862655.1 Actinomycetota bacterium
TCGCGAGCGTGTGCAGGATCTCGAACCCCTGCCGCTGGTGGAACGACTCCTCCTTGCAGACCCGCACCATCGCCCGCGCGTACGGACCGTAGGAGCAGCGGCACAGCGGCACCTGGTTGACGATCGCAGCACCGTCGACCAGCCAGCCGATCGCGCCGATGTCGGCCCAGGTCAGCGTCGGGTAGTTGAAGATCGAGGAGTACTTCTGCCTGCCGCTGTGCAGCTTGTCGAGCAGCTCGGCGCGCTCGACGCCGAGCGTCTCCGCGGCGGCGTACAGGTAGAGCCCGTGCCCGGCCTCGTCCTGCACCTTGGCCATCAGGATGGCCTTGCGTCGCAGGCTCGGGGCCCGCGTGATCCAGTTGCCCTCGGGCTGCATGCCGATGATCTCGGAGTGGGCATGCTGGGCGATCTGGCGGACCAGTCCGGTGCGATAGGCCTCCGGCATCCAGTCGCGCGGCTCGATCCGGCCGTCGCCGTCGATGATGGCCTGGAACCGCTCCTCGAGCGGCTCGTCGGCGGTGTCCTGCGCCTGCTCGACGGGTTCGGGCGTGGACCCGAAGTCGTTGCCGTACACCGTGGGCCTCCAGTGGTCAGCGGGACCCTCCATGTTACACGATCGCGCCGATCGTGCACAAAACCGTAATAGCCAGGCGCACCCGGCGGCGGCTCAGCGGCCGCCGACCTCGCGCAGTGCGCGCGCCCCGCGCCGGTGCCAGAGCCCACCGCCGACCACGAGCAGTACGCCGAAGGCCAGGAAGCCGAGATCCCATGACAGCGGCCCGCCGAGGTCGTCGCGCACGTGGTGGACACCGAGCAGGTGATGGTTGACGACGCCCTCGACGACGTTGAACAGGCCCCATCCGAGCAGCAGCAGACCGAGGTGGAACCCCCAGGTCGGCGCCACCCGGCCCTGCCGCCAGGCGACCAGGGTGGCGGTCGTGCCGGCGAGCACGCAGACCCACGTGAACACGTGGAAGAACCCGTCGACCACGGTGTTGACCTCGAGACCTCTCACGGTGCTCATCGGGTAGCCGGCCAGCCCGGTGAGCATGTGATGCCACTGCAACAGCTGGTGCAGCACGATCCCGTCCACGAAGCCGCCGAGGCCCACCCCGAGCAACAGCCCCGGTGCCCGCGACGGCATCCCGCCGGGCACCACTGCAGACTTCATCGCGTCCATCTCGGCGGAGTACCCACGCCGGCGCACCTCAGGCGGGGACTGACCTAGGCTGGCCCGATGAGCACACCCACCGCCGACGTCAGCGTGCGCACGGCGTGGGCGGCCGACGCCCAGGCCATCGCCCGGGTGCAGATCCGGGGCTGGCGGCAGGGGTACGCCGGCGTGCTGCCCGACGACGTGCTGGCTGCCCTCGACGCCGAGGCGTTCGCGGCGCAGTGGTCGGAGGCCATCACCCGTCCGTCGCAGGCCCGCACCCGGGTGCTGGTGGCGCTGGACCGCGCCACCGTGGTCGGCTTCGCGCTCACCGCCACCGCCGACGACCCCGACGCGGACCCCGCCCGCGACGGGCAGGTCGCGGAGTTCGTGGTCGACCCCGAGCACCGGCGGGCGGGTCACGGCTCACGGCTGCTGCAGGCGTGCGCGGACACGCTGCGGGCCGACCGGTTCAGCCGGGCCACCCTCTGGGTCACCTCCACCGACGACGCGGTGCGGGGCTTCCTCACCGAGGCCGGCTGGGCTCCCGACGGCGCGCACCGCGAGCTGGACCTGACCGGCGACGGGAGCACGCTGGTCAAGCAGGTGCGCTTGCACACCGACCTCACCGAGCCCGCCGGTCCGGGTGACGGTGCTCGCTGACCGGGGACCCGCAGAGGCACTCTTGACTGACGAACGTTTCCGGGGTTTGGTGCCTCTAGGCATGTAGGGGACATGCGCGGAGAAGGAGACCACGGATGCTCGGACCGCTCCCGCGACTGCACCGATGGGTGCTCATCGCCCTGTCGACCCTCACGGGATCGGGCCTCGGCGCCTGGGTCTCGCACTGGACGATCAGCACGTCCGACTTGACCTGCGGCGACGTACTTCTGGGCGTGTGCGTGATGCCCGAGGTCAACCTGGTCCCGGTCCTGGTCGGTTCCGGGCTGGGCCTGATGGCCGCCATCTGGCTGGTCTACCAGCCCGTCCCTTCTGCGCGGCTGCCGCTGCGCAAGGACTGACGACTTTCCCGGCGGCACCGCGCCGCTCGCGCTCCCGGCCACCGCCGCATGGCCCTGGCACGACGCTCGGGGTCGCCGGGGTCGCCGGGGTGCCGCTGCGCGCGTCGTTGCTCGTCGTGGTCGTGGCACTGACCGCGGCGCTGGTTCGCCTGCTCGGCTGACCGGGCGCACAGTTGGCAGGCGCTCGCCGCCGTATACGCCCGCGAGCGCCTGACAACATGTGCGCCGACCTCAGCCGTGCAGCGCGATCGCGCGGCGCATCGCCTCGCGCGCACGGCGGCGGTCGCGGGCGTCCTCGTAGGCCAGCGCCAGCCGGAACCACGCCTGCCAGTCCTGGGGCGCGGCCTGCACGTCCTGCCGGCGTACGGCGAACACCGCGTCGGCCGCGTCCCGGTCCGGCCGGCCCGACGGCGCCGTGGGCAGCTGCTCCTGCGGCCAGCGCCCGGCCGCGGCGAGCTCGCCGGCCAGGCGCTGGGTCGCGAAGCCGAACTGCACCTCCCGCCACACCACGTACGCGCCGACGACCGGCAGCAGCAGCACCCCCACGCCGAGAGTCACCGCGACCGGGTCGCTCGAGGCGACGAGCAGCACGCCGCGGTAGCCGACCAGCACGAGGTAGACCACCAGCACCGCGACCAGCACGGCGGCGACCAGGCGCGGGCGCACCCTTGTCGTGAGACGCATTCAGCCGAGGCCGAGCAGCGGCTCGAGGCCCACGGTCAGCCCGGGGTGTGCCGCCACCTGCCGTACCCCGAGCAGGACTCCGGGCATGAACGACACCCGGTCCAGCGAGTCGTGCCGGATCGTCAGGGTCTCCCCCGCGCCGCCGAGCAGCACCTCCTGGTGCGCGACCAGGCCGCGCACCCGCTGGCTGT
>JALZDI010000008.1 GCA_030862655.1 Actinomycetota bacterium
GGGCGACCCGGCGGTGCTCACCGCGCTGCGGCTGTCGGTGGTGACGGCGGGGTCGGCCACCGTGCTGTGCGTGGTCCTCGGGGTGCCGCTGGCGTGGCTGCTCGCCCGTACCGACTTTCGCGGGCGCGGGCTGGTGCGCGCGCTGGTGACCGTGCCACTGGTGCTGCCGCCGGTCGTCGGCGGGGTCGCGCTGCTGATGCTGCTGGGCCGCACCGGTCTGCTCGGGGCCCGGCTGGACGCGTGGTTCGGGATCACGGTGCCGTTCACCACGGTGGCGGTGGTGCTGGCGCAGGCCTTCGTGGCGCTGCCGTTCCTGGTGATCGCGGTGGAGGGCTCGCTGCGCGGGGCCGACCCGCGCTACGAGGTGGCCGCGGCGACTCTGGGCGCGTCCGGGCTGACCGTGTTCCGCCGGGTGACGCTGCCGCTGGTCGCGCCGGGCGTGGTGGCCGGGGCGGTGCTGTGCCTCGCCCGGGCGCTGGGCGAGTTCGGCGCCACGATCACCTTCGCCGGCAGCTTCCCGGGCGTGACGACCACGATGCCGGTGCTGGTCTACCTGCGGCTGCAGACGCAGCCGTCGACGGCGATCGTGCTGTCGCTGGTGCTGCTGCTGGTGTCGGTGCTGGTGCTGGGCAGCCTGCGGGAGCGCTGGCTGCGCGGGGGGCTGTCGTGACTGCGCCGGTGGGCGGGCTGCGGGCCGCGGTCGACGTGCGCCGGGGCGGGTTCCGGCTGGCGCTGGAGCTCGCCGTACAGCCGGGTGAGGTGGTGGCGCTGCTCGGGCCCAACGGCGCGGGCAAGTCGACCGCGCTGCAGGTGCTCGCGGGGCTGCTGCCGATGGCGCGGGGGCGGGTCGAGGTCGGCGGGGTGGTGCTGGAGGACACCGCCGGCGGGGTGCGCACGCCGACGGAGTCGCGGGGCATCGGCATGGTGTTCCAGGACTACCTGCTGTTCCCGCACCTGAGCGCGGTGGACAACGTGGCGTTCGGGCTGCGGGCGCGCGGCATGGCGCGCCGCACGGCCTCGGTCCGGGCTGCGGGCTGGCTGGACCGGATGGGCCTGGCGGCTTTCGCGCGGTCCCGTCCCAGGGCCCTCTCCGGCGGTCAGGCGCAGCGGGTCGCGCTGGCCCGGGCGCTGGCGACCGACCCCACGCTGCTGCTGCTCGACGAGCCGCTCGCCGCGCTGGACGCCGGGACCCGGCTCGAGGTGCGGGCCGCGCTGCGACACCACCTGGCCGACTACGACGGCTGCACCGTGCTGGTGACCCACGACGCGCTGGACGCGATGGTGCTGGCCGACCGGCTGGTGGTGGTCGAGGACGGTCGGGTCGTGCAGCAGGGCACGCCGCGGGAGGTGGCCGGCGCGCCGCGCACCGACTACGTCGCCCGGCTGGTCGGGCTGAACCTCTACCGCGGCCAGGGCCGCGACCACACCGTGCGGGTCGACGGCACCGGCATCACCGTGGCCGAGCCGGTCGACGGGCCGGCGTTCGTGGCGTTCGCGCCGTCCGCGGTCGCGCTGCACCGGTCCCGGCCGGACGGGTCCGCGCGCAACCTGTGGTCGGGGCGGGTGCGCCATCTGGAGCAGCACGCCGACACCGTGCGTGTGCAGGTGGAGGCCGACGTGCCGGTGCTCGCCGACGTCACCGCCGCCGCCGTCGCCGACCTGCGTCTCGACGTCGGCTCGCCGGTGTGGGTGGCGGTCAAGGCCACCGAGGTGCGGGCCTACCCGGCCTGAGCCGGTCGGAGCGCGCCGCGACAATGGGCAGGTGACCGAGCAGACCGGCCCGCCCCCGCGCAAGAGCTTCGCCGAGCAGAGCTTCGGCGACCTGCTGCGGTCGCTGTTCCTGCTGCTGCTCGTGGTCGGCGTCGTCTGGGCGGTCTCGTCGGTGGTCAGCCCCGACGACCAGGCGCGTCGGGTGGAGGCGGTCGACTACTCCCGGCAGCTCGCCGCGGCCCGCGAGGCCGCCGACCACCCGGTGCTGGCGCCGCGCGGTCTGCCCGCAGGCTGGGTGCCGACCAGCGTGTCCTCCCGCGGCCGGGGCGGCAGCGTCCGCTGGCACCTGGGCTTCCTGTCCCCGCAGCACGAGTACGTCGGGCTCGAGCAGGCCGGCCGTCACCCGCAGGCCCTGGTCCGGCGCTACGTCGGGGGCCTGGCCCGGGTCGGCACCGTCGCGGTCGGCGGCGTGCCGTGGCGGGTCTATGCCGGGGAGACCGACACCGCGCTGGTGCACCGGGAGGGCGACCGGGTCACGGTCGTGGTGGGCACGGCCGAGGCCGGGGTGCTGGAGGCGTTCGCGCGGTCACTGGCCGGCTGAGCTCTCGGACTGTCTGACCGCGGCGTCGAGCTTGGCCCGCGCGCCGTCGAGCCAGCGCTGGCAGACCTCGGCGAGCCGTTCGCCGCGCTCCCACAGGGCCAGCGACTCCTCCAGCGTGGTGCCGCCGGCCTCCAGCCGGCGCACGGTCTCGACCAGCTCGTCGCGCGCCTGCTCGTAGCTGAGCTCGCTGTCGGGCGAGGTGCCCGTGTCGGGTGCGTCCGCGGCCATGGCCGCGACCCTACTCGTCGCCACCGGCGCCGTCGTGGGTCGCGTCGACGGTCACGTCGAGACTGCCGCGGGCGACGCGGGCGCGCAGATGTTGGCCGGTGCCGACCCGGCCGGCGTCCTGGACGACGTCGCCGGCCTCGGTCTGCAGCACGGCGTACCCGCGCTCGAGGGTGGCCAGCGGCGACAGCGCGCGCACCCGGGCGAGCTGGTGGGCGGTGTCGTCGCCGGCCCGGTCGAGCTGGTGGCGCAGGCAGCGACGCCCGCGCGCGACCATCTCGCGGATCCCGGCCTCGCGGTCGTCGATCGCGGTGAACGGCGCCGCCATGACCGGGCGCTGCCGCAGCGAGGCCAGACCGTGCCGCTCGCGGTCGAGGTAGGCGGCCACCTGCTGCCGGCCGCGCTCGCGCATCTGCCGCACCCGTGCCGACTCCTCGGCGACGTCGGGCACCACCATCGTGCCGGCGTCGGTGGGGGTGGACGCACGCACGTCGGCCACCAGGTCGAGCAGCGGGGCGTCCTGCTCGTGGCCGATGGCGCTGACCACCGGTGTGCCGCACTTGGCCACCGCGCGCAGCAGCCCCTCGTCGGAGAACGGCAGCAGGTCCTCGACCGAGCCGCCGCCGCGCGCGACGACGATCACGTGGACGTCGCCGTCGCGGTCGAGCCGGCCCACCGCCTCGATCACCTGCCGGGCGGCGTCGTGGCCCTGCACCGCGGTGTTCTCCACCCGAAACCGCACACCGGGCCAGCGGCGCCGGGCGTTCTCGAGTACGTCGCGCTCGGCGGCCGAGCCGCGGCCGCAGACCAGCCCGACGGTGTGCGGCAGGAACGGCAGCGTCCGCTTGAGGGCCCGGTCGAACAGCCCTTCGGCGGCCAGCAGGCGGCGGCGCTGCTCGAGCCGGGCCAGCAGCTCGCCCAGGCCGACCGGGCGGATGTCGTCGGCGGCCAGGCTGAGCGTGCCCCGCGGCACGTAGTAGGCCGGTCTGGCGTGCACCACCACCCGCGCACCCTCGGTCACCGGCGGCTCGACGCTGTCGAAGACGCGGCGCGGGCAGGTGACCACGACCGACACGTCGGCGGCGGAGTCGCGCAGCGTGAGGAACACGGTCTGGGTGCCCGGACGCCGGGTCAGCTGCGCGATCTGGCCCTCCACCCAGATCCAGCCCAGCCGGTTGATCCACCCCGACAGCGCGTTGGCGATCTGGCGGACCGGGGCGGGCTTCTCGACGGAGGTCTCTAGCGCCATGCGCCGACTGTAGGGCGCGGCACCGACGTGGCCCCGGCCCAGTCGCGTGTCAGTCCCGAGGAGACGCCGCCCCGCGTGGGCGATGACACGCGACGGGCGGGGCGGGGAGTCTGGCGTCGCCACCTACGATGGGGGACATGTCTGCACCGACTGAGCCGACCGCGCCCGAGACGCCCGCCACAGCGTCCCCCGCCGGGCGGCGGGTGCTGCTCGCGGCCCCACGCGGATACTGCGCCGGCGTCGACCGGGCCGTGATCACCGTGGAGCAGGCGCTCGACCTCTACGGTCCCCCCGTCTACGTGCGCAAGCAGATCGTGCACAACAAGCACGTGGTCCGCACGCTGGAGCGGCGCGGAGCGATCTTCGTCGAGGAGGTCGAGGAGGTGCCCGAGGGCGCCAACGTGGTGTTCTCCGCGCACGGCGTGTCGCCGACCGTGCACCAGGAGGCCTCCGACCGGCAGCTGAAGACCATCGACGCGACCTGCCCGCTGGTGACCAAGGTGCACCACGAGGCCAAGCGGTTCGCCGGTGACGACTACGACATCCTGCTGATCGGGCACGAGGGCCACGAGGAGGTCGAGGGGACGGCGGGCGAGGCGCCCGACAACATCCAGCTGGTGCAGGGGCCCGACGACGTCGACGCCGTCGAGGTGCGCGACCCCGACAAGGTGGCCTGGCTGTCGCAGACCACGCTGTCGGTCGACGAGACGATGCAGACCGTCGACCGGCTGCGCGCGAGGTTCCCCAACCTGCTCGACCCGCCGTCGGACGACATCTGCTACGCCACCCAGAACCGCCAGCAGGCGGTCAAGGAGATCTCCCGCAACGCCGACCTGGTGATCGTGGTCGGCTCGGGCAACTCCTCCAACTCCGTGCGGCTGGTCGAGGTGGCGCTGGAGTGCGGTGCCAAGGCGAGCCACCGCGTCGACGAGGCCGGGGAGATCGACGACGCGTGGCTCGAGGGCGTCTCCACCGTCGGCGTGACCTCGGGCGCGTCGGTGCCCGAGATCCTCGTCGACGGGGTGCTGGAGTACCTCCAGGAGCGCGGCTTCCCCGAGGCCGAGGCCGTGCACACCGCCGAGGAGAACCTCATCTTCGCGCTGCCCCCGGAGCTGCGCCGCGCCCAGCGTGCCGCCGCTTCCGCCTCGAGCTGAGCAAGGTCCCGCGGGACTTTTCGCGCAGTCTCGACGCGAAGGAGAGCGCCTTCGCGCCGAGACTGCGCGAGTGCCCCACTCAGATCTCGTCGAAGAGACGGGTGATCGCCGCGCCGGCCTGCTCGGTCGACGCGGTGCCCCCGAGGTCGCGGGTGCGGCAGTCCGCGTCGGCCAGGGACGCCTCCACCGCGCGCAGCACGTGCGCCGCGGCCTCG
Organism: Actinomycetota bacterium; assembly: GCA_030862655.1. The sequence continues at coordinate 5,155 of JALZDI010000008.1, forward strand.
GCGTGCCCGAGGTGCTCCAGCATCATCGCGGCCGACCACACCGCGGCCACCGGGTTGGCCACGCCCTGACCGGCGATGTCGGGCGCCGAGCCGTGCACGGGCTCGAACATCGACGGGAACTCACCCGACGGGTCGAGGTTGGCCGACGGGGCGACCCCGAGCGACCCGGACACGGCCGCGGTCAGGTCGGACAGGATGTCGCCGAACAGGTTGCTCCCCACGACGACGTCGAAGTGGGCGGGGTCGAGCACCACTCGCGCGGCGAGCGCGTCGATGTGCATCTGCTCCCACTGCACGTCGGGGAACTCGGCGGCGACCTCGGCCACCACCTCGTCCCAGAACGGCATCGTGTGCACGATGCCGTTGGACTTCGTCGCCGACGTGAGGAAGCCGCGCCGCTGCTGGGCCAGCTCGAACGCGTACCGCACGATTCGCGTCACACCGACGCGTGTGAACACGGACTCCTGCACGGCCATCTCGTCAGGGAACCCGCGGTTGAGCCGGCCGCCGATCTCGCTGTACTCGCCCTCGACGTTCTCGCGCACCACGACCAGGTCCATCCGGTCGGCGTCGCGCACCGGGCTGTCCACGCCGGCGAGCCCCTTGGCCGGGCGGACGTTGGCGAACTGACGGAAGGCCCGCCGGATCGGGATCAGCAGCCCCCACAGGGACACGTGGTCGGGCACCCCCGGCCAGCCGACGGCACCGAGCAGGATCGCGTCGTACGCGCGGAGCACGTCGACCGCGTCGCCGGGCATCATCGCGCCGGTCTCTGCGTAGCGCCGGCAGGACCAGTCGAAGGTCTCGTAGTCCAGCGGCAGGTCGTAGCGCGCGGCCGCGGCGTCCAGCACACTGCGAGCGACCGCCAGCACGTCGTGCCCGATGCCGTCGCCGGGGATCACCGCGATGCGCTGCCGGTCACTCATGCCCGCCGCCCGTGGGTGCGCAGGTGCGGGGGGCCGGTCGTGCCGTGGTCATGGGCCTCCGAGTCGGTCTACGTGCCGGTCTAGGTGAGGAACACCGGGATGAGCAGGGGCAGGAAGAGCAGGATCAGGATCGCACCCAGGATGTCGAAGCTGATACCCGACCTGATCATCTTCGTGATCGGCACCGCCCCGGAGCCGTAGACGATCGCGTTCTGCGGCGTCGACACCGGCAGCATGAACCCGAACGACGCGGCGAAGGTCGCGGCCAGCGCCGGCACGAACGGGTTGACCCCGGCGGCCTCGGCCAGCGGGATGATGATCGGTACGACGACCGCGGCCGAGGCGGTGTTGGACGTCGTCTCCGACACGAGGATCGCCAGGACCACCGCGAAGATGGTGATCGCGACTGCGCTGCCGATTCCCAGGGCGTTGTAGCTGCCCTTGCCGATCGTCTCGGCCAGCCCCGTCTCCTCGAGCAGGGTGCCGAAGATGACGCCGGTGCCGAACAGCACGATCGTGCCCCAGTCGATCCGGGCGGCGTCGCCCCACGTCAGCGTGAACTCGCGACGCTGCCAGTCCACCGGCAGCATGAACAGCAGCGCCGCGCCCAGGACGGCGACCACACCCTCGTCCATGCGGGTCGAGATGGTCGTGTAGATGGCCGAGTCGCCGCCGGCGACCAGCGCGACGACGCCGGGGAAGATCCACAGCGACACGGTCACGGAGAACGCGATCAGCGTGTTCTTCTCGGCCCGCGACAGTGGTCCCATCCGTTCGCGCTCGGCGTGCACGTACTCCTCCACGCCGGTGAGGTGCTTGATCTCCGGCTTGTTGAGCAGCAGCAGGATCAGCACGAGCGCGACGAACATCAGCGCGCAGACGGGCAGCGCCAGCGCCATCCAGTTCGCGAACGGGATCGCCTGGCCGGTGGCCTGCTCGATCAGCTCGCGGCCGATCAGGTTGGGCGGGCTGCCGACCGGGGTCAGCAGGCCCCCGACGCTGGCGCCGTACGCGAGCATCAGCATGAGGGCGAAACCCACCCGCAGCCGGGTCGGGTCGAACCCCTGGTTCTCGCCGCGCTCGATCCGCTGGTCCTGGATGAGGTTGGCGATCACCGCGAGGATGCCCAGCGCGGTGGGCAGCAGCATGGCGACGGTCGCGGTGTTGGACACGAACGCCGACAGCGCGCAGGTGATCAGCCCGAAGGCGATGATGACCCGGGTGGTGCTGCGGCCCACGCCGGGCAGCGACAGGATGCGGAACGCGAACCGCTCGGCGAGCCCGTGCTTGAGCATCGACTGGGCCAGGATGAAGGCGCCGATGAAGGTGAAGACCGTGCCGGAGCCGAACGGAGCCAGCACCGCGTCGGCGCCCTCCTCGCCGCCGAGGCCGAACAGCACCAGCAGCGAGGCGCCGATCAGCCCGGAGACCGGGATCGGGACGGGCTCGGTGACCCAGGCGACGATGACGCCGGCCAGCACCGCCGCCACGACGTGCTGGTTCTGCGGCAGGTCGAGTGGCAACAGGAAGATGACGATGGTGGCCAGCGGTGCGAGGACGAAGCCGGTGGTGCGCCGCCGCTTCTCGAAGCGTTCCTCGCGCGGGGAGAGTCTCTGCTCGGCGATCCCCTTGTACGTCGAGCCGCCGAGCAGCGCCTTCTCGACGTCGACCCTGCCGCCTCGTCCGCTGGGTGTCGGCTGTTCACCGGTGGTGGTGGCCATTGCGCCTCCGAGTCGCTTGGCCCCCCTCGAACCTCTCCCTACCCCCTTCGGCCTCGGATACTCCTAGCAAGTTGTCGCGGCCGCGTCCAGAGCCGTCCCGCGTGTCGGCCGAATACGCGCCGCGCGTCAGCGGCGTGTCGCGGTGCCGGTGAGCTGCCGGCGCAGCAGCTGCGCCAGGTGCACCGGCTGGCGTCCGGCCAGCTGCTGGATCTGCAGCCGGCAGGAGAACCCGTCGGCCAGCACCGGTACGTCGTCGGCCGCCTGCTCGAGCACCGGCAGGAAGGACTGCTCCGCACACGTCACGGAGACGTCGTAGTGGCCGCGTTCCATGCCGAAGTTGCCGGCCAGCCCGCAGCAGCCCTCGTCGACGCTGGTGACCCGGACCCCGAGCCGGTCGAGCAGCTCGCGGTCGGCGTCGGTGCCCAGCACGGCGCGCTGGTGGCAGTGGAACTGCACCACCGCCGGCCCGTCGACCGCGGCGAGGTCGAGCGGAAGGTCCCGCAGCAGCTGGCCGAGGGTGCGCACCCGCTCGGCGACCTCGCGGGCCTCGTCGGTGGCCAGCAGGTCGGGGGCGTCGCCGCGCAGGGTGGCCGCGCAGCTGGGCTCGAGCACCACGACCGGGCCGGCGGTCTGCGCCAGCGCCCGCACGGTCCTGGCCAGCACCCGACGGGCGACGCCGAGCTGGCCGGTCGACACCCAGGTCAGCCCGCAGCACCGGTCGGGCCCGACGACGGTGACACCGAAGCCGGCGGACTCCAGCACCGCCACCGCGTCGTCGAGCACCTCCGGGGCGAACGTCGCGGTGAAGGTGTCGGCCCACAGCACCACCGGCTGGGCCCCGCCCCGCTGGGTGTGAGGTGGCGGGGCCGACGCGTCGGCGCGCCGTGGCACCACGGCCCGGTCACGGGCGACCGCGGGCAGCGACCGGCGTATGTCGATCCCGGCCGCCCGGCGTGCGAGCCGGCGCCCGAGCACCGCGTTGGCCGCACGGGGCAGCCAGCGGGCGGCACGCAGCCACACCGGCAGCCAGCCCATGCTGTAGTGGGTGAGCGGGCGCAGCCGGCGGCGATAGCGCTGGTGCAGGAACTCCGCCTTGTAGGTGGCCATGTCGACCGACACGGGGCACTCGTTGCTGCACGCCTTGCAGGCAAGGCAGAGGTCCAGCGCCTCGTCCACCGCGTCGGACCTCCACCCCTCACCGGCCAGCTCGCCGTCGAGCATCTCGAACAGCAGCCGCGCGCGCCCGCGGGTGCTGTGCTGCTCGTCGCGGGTCGCGCGATACGACGGGCACATCCCCCCGCCGGCGTCCTTGCGGCAGGCGCCGACCCCGACGCATCGCCGGGTCGCCTTGGCGAAGTCGCCGTCGTCGTCGGCGTAGGCGAACGCCAGGTGGGTTGTGCCGCGGACCTCGCGGGTGTGCGGTCGGCTCACCGCCGCGCGCAGGTCGGCGTCGAACGGCACCGGGTCGACGAGCACGCCGGGGTTGAACACGTTGCCCGGGTCGAAGGCGTGCTTGAAGGCGGCGAACGCCTCCAGCATGCGCGGGGAGTACATCGTCGCCAGGAGCCCCGAGCGGGTACGGCCGTCGCCGTGCTCGCCCGACAGCGAGCCCCGGTGAGCGACGACGAGCGCCGCGGCGTCCTGCTGGAAGCGCTGGTACGCCGAACGACCGGCCGCGCTCAACAGGTCGTGGTCGATGCGCACGTGCACGCAGCCCTCGCCGAAGTGGCCGTAGACGACGCCGCGGCGGCCGTGGCCGGCCAGCAGCGCGTCGAAGCCGCTGAGGTAGTCGGCCAGGTTCTCCGGCGGGACCGCGGCGTCCTCCCAGCCCGCCCAGGCCTCGCGGCCGTCGGCGGTGCGCGAGGCCAGCCCGGCCCCCTTCTCGCGGATCACCCACATCGCCCGCTGCTGGCGGGGATCGGCGACCACCAGCGTGTCGACGGCGCCCTGCTCGGCGGCGAGGGCGCTCGCCGTACTCGCACGTTCCTGTGCGTTCGCGTCGGTGTCGGCACCGACCTCGACCAGCAGCCAGGCCCGGCCCTGCGGCAGCGGCGGCCTCGAGTGCGGCCCGCGGCGGGCGTCGAAGATGCCGACCACGTCCTCGCCCATGCCCTCCACGGTGAGCGTGCCGCGGCGGGCCAGCTCCGGCGCCGCTGCGGCGGCGGCGACCAGGTCGGTGAACCCGGCGATGACCAGCAGCCGGTGTGCCGGCACGGGCACCAGGTCGACGCTGATCTCGGTGACCAGGCCGCAGGTGCCCTCGGAGCCGACGAACGCCCGGGCAGCGTCCAGGCGGTCCTCGGGGCGTAGGTGCTGCAGCGCGTAGCCGGAGACCTGACGGCGGAACCGGCCGAGCTCGGTGGAGATCTGCGGGGCGTAGTGGTCGCCGAGCGCGGCGAGCTGCCCGGCCAGCGCGGGGTCGGTGCGGTCGCCGCCGAGCCAGACGGTGCGGCCGTCGGCCAGCGCGACCTGCAGCGAGCGGACGGAGTCGGCGGTGGTGCCCCACGCGACCGAGTGCGACCCGCAGGCGTTGGTGGCGACCATGCCGCCGACCGTGCAGCGGTCGTGGCTCGACGGGTCGGGTCCGAAGCGCAGCCCGTGGACGGCGGCCTGCCGCTGCAGCGAGTCCAGGACGACGCCGGGCTGCACCACGGCGGTCCGCTGCTCGGGGTCGACGTGGAGCACCCGGTCGAGGTGTCGGGACAGGTCGACCACGACACCGCTGCCCAGGGCGCCGCCGGCGATGCCGGTGCCGCCGCCGCGGGAGGTCAGCGGGACGCCCTCGGCGGCGCACAGCTCGATGGTGGCGAGCACGTCGTCGACACTGCGGGGAAAGGTCACGCAGCGGGGTACGACGCGGTGGTTGGAGGCGTCGGCGGCGTACAGCGCCCGGTGTCCGGGGTCGGCGCGGACCTCTCCGCTGGTCCTGCTCCGGAGCAACTGGGCGAACCGGTCCGAGGTCGCTGAGGTGGCTGAGGTCGCTGAGGTCACCGGGTCACTGTGTCACTGGGTCACTGTGCTGCGCGCGCCCACACGATCACCAGCACGACCGCATGGGTGGCCGCGAGCGCGGCGCCGTGGTGCGCGAGGCCGGTCAGCCAGGTGCTGACGAACGCGAGGTGGCTCGCGGTCAGCGCGGCGGGATGGCCGACGGCGAGCACGGCGACGACGGCGCCGAGCAGCAGGGGCGGGAGCACCCCGACGGCGAACAGCCCCTGTCGGCGTACGACCAGGGCCGCGGTGAGGCCGACCAGCACGAAGCACAGGTCGAAGAACAGGCTCAGCCGCTCGGTCAGGGCCAGGTCGAACGCCACCACCACAGCGGTGCAGACCAGGGCGCCGGCGACCACCGTGCCGCGGCCGTGGTGGCCCGTCGGAGCCGGGGAAGGCTGTGCACGCCGGCGTGGCCGGGAGCGCCGGGGCTGGACGTGCCGCGGCGGCGCGGAGCTCAGCGTGTCAGGCTCGTGGGGGTGCACCGGGGCCCAGGCGTCGGGCGCACCGGGGTCGGACGGCGGCGCCGTCGCGAGGTCCTGCAGACGCTCCTGCTGCACGATGCCACGGTAGGGCCGCCGGGTCCGAAGTCGCGGTAGCCCGTGAGCGTGTCGTCACTCCCCGACGGCCGGGTCCCGCCGCCACGCGGGGCGGTTGGGCGCGGGCACGTCGTCGGCCACCTGCAGCTCGGCGGCCGTGGCCGGGCGCACGGCCTCCTCGACCGGGACCGGCGCCGCCAGGTCGTCCTCGCTCACCTTGAGGTCGCGCATCCGCCGCGCCGACACCAGCACGCGCGTCTCCACCGACCCGATCGCCTGGTTGTAGGCGCGGACGGAGGCGGTCAGCGACCGGCCGAGCTTGTCGAGATGCTGGCTGACCGTGGCCAGCCGGTCGTACAGCTCGCGGCCCAGCTCGTGCACCTCGCGCGCGTTGGCGGCCAGCGCCTGCTGGGTCCAGGCGTGGGCCACCGTGCGCAGCAGGGCGATCAGCGTGGTCGGCGTGGCCAGGATGACCCGCCTGGCCGCGGCCTGCTCGAGCAGGTGCGGCTCCTGCTCGAGCGCGTGAGAGAGGAACGACTCGCCGGGCACGAACAGCACGACGAACTCCGGCGTCGCGTCGAGACCTCGCCAGTAGGCCTTCCCGGCCAGCGCGTCGACGTGCTGGCGCAGCTGCCGTGCGTGCCGGGCGAGCTGTCGGGACCGCTCGGTGTCGTCGTCGGTGGAGGTCGCGTCGAGGAACGCGTCCAGCGGCACCTTCGCGTCGACCACGACCTGCTTGCCGCCGGCCAGGTGCACGACCAGGTCGGGGCGCAGCCGCTGCTCGTCGACCTGGCCGCTGACCTGGAGCGAGAAGTCGCAGTGCTCGACCAGCCCGGCCAGCTCGACGGCGCGCTGCAGGTGCAGCTCCCCCCAGCGGCCGCGTACCTGCGGCTTGCGCAGCGCCGTCGACAGCGCGGTCGTCTCGCGCCGCAGCGCGTCGCCGGTGGCGCGCACGTCGTCGACCTGCTGCCGCAGCTGGCTCTGCCAGGCGGCGCGGTTCTGCTCCAGGTCGCGCAGCTGGGCGTGCAGCCGGTCGAGGCTGTCCTTGACCACCGCCTGCCCGCTGACCGAGTCGATCCGCTGGGTCAGCTCGGCGCGCTCGCGGCCGGCGTCGAGCAGCCGGTCCTGCGCTGCGTCGCGCTCGGCGCACACCCGCGCCAGCGCGGCACCGGTGCGCCCGCGCGCCCAGACCGCGCCCAGCACGCAGCCCACGAGCAGGCCGACCAGCAGGGTGAGCAGCAGCGCCACCATCGTCGAGGTCTCCATGCACGACAGCATGAGGGGCACTACCGACAGTCGGGCGGCCCGACACGTGGGAAGGGCGGGGCACTTGCGCAGTCTCGGCGCGATGGGTGCCCCTCGTTCGCGTCGAGACTGCGCGGATGCCCCGGCGATGGGTGCCCCTCGTTCGCGTCGAGACTGCGCGGATGCCCCGGCGATGGGTGCCCCTCGTTCGCGTCGAGACTGCGCGGATGCCCCGGCGTTGGGTGCCCCTCGTTCGCGTCGAGACTGCGCGTACGCCTCGGGCTCGTGCCAGGGTGGGGGGATGCGCATCACGAAGTTCGGGCATGCCGCCGTGCGCGTCGAGCGCGACGGACAGGCCCTGGTGGTCGACCCCGGTGGCTTCACCGAGCCGGAGGCGGTGGACGGCGTCGGCGCGGTGCTGGTGACCCACGAGCATCCCGACCACCTCGATGTGCAGCGGCTGCGCCGCGCGGACGCACCGGTGTACGCCGGTCAGGGCGTCGCACAGGCGCTGCGCGAGCAGGCACCCGACCTCGCCGAGCGGCTCCAGGTCGTCCGCGACGGTGACGAGGTGACGGCGGCGGGGATGCGGGTCACCGTCCACGGCGAGCAGCACGCGGTGATCCACGACGACATCCCGCGGATCGTCAACACCGGCTTCTGCATCGAGGGCGAGGTGTTCCACCCCGGCGACTCGTTCACCGCGCCGCCGCATCCGGTGCCGGTGCTGCTGGTGCCGGTGCACGCGCCGTGGATGCGGCTCGCCGAGGCGGTCGACTTCGCCCGCGCGCATGCCGGCCGGGTCGCGGTCGCCGTACACGACGGGCTGCTCAACGACAACGGGCACGCGGTCACCGGCAGGGTGATGGGCGGGCTGCTCGAGGCGTCGGGCCAGGGGTTCGTCCAGGTCGCGCCCGGCGACGACGTCTGAGCCGCCGCGGGTGGCGCGTTCCTGTGGGCCCACTCCGTCGAGTGGCGCGTTCTGGTCGGGTTGCGACTCTCTGAAGCAACCATGTCGCGCCACTCGATGACGGGCGGTATCCGCAACGGGCCACCCGATGAGCGGGGCCGACCCGGCGCGGGTCCCGGTTCGGCGGCGGAGCCGGACCCGCCGTACCGTAGTCCCCCGTGGCACTCACCATCGGGATCGTCGGCCTGCCCAACGCCGGCAAGTCGACGCTGTTCAACGCGCTGACCAAGAACGACGTGCTGGCGGCGAACTACCCGTTCGCGACGATCGAGCCCAACGTCGGCGTGGTCGGCGTTCCCGACGCCCGCCTGGCCGTGCTGGGGCAGATGTTCGACGCGGCCCGGGTGGTGCCCGCGACGGTGCAGTTCGTCGACATCGCCGGCATCGTGCGCGGCGCGTCGGAGGGGGAGGGGCTCGGCAACAGGTTCCTCTCCCACATCCGCGAGTCCGACGCGATCTGCCAGGTCACGCGGGTCTTCCGCGACCCCGACGTCTCCCATGTCGCCGGTGACGTCTCGCCGAACGACGACCTCGACACGATCTCGACCGAGCTGATCCTGGCCGACCTGCAGACGGTGGAGAAGGCGCTTCCCCGGCTGGAGAAGGAGGCCAAGCAGAAGAAGGAGGTCGCCGCCACCGTCGCCGCGGTCAAGGAGGCCCAGCAGGCGCTGGAGGCGGGTACGCCGATCTCGTCCACGGCCATCGACCGGGGCGCGCTGCGTGAGCTGATGCTGCTGACCGCCAAGCCGTTCCTCTACGTCTTCAACTGCGACTCCGACGAGCTGGCCGACGAGGAGCTCAAGGACCGGATGCGCAAGCTGGTCGCGCCGGCGGAGGCGATCTTCCTGGACGCGAAGTTCGAGGCCGAGCTGGTCGAGCTCGACGACGAGGACGAGGAGCGCGCGATGCTCGCGGAGATGGGCATCGACGAGCCGGGGCTCGACGTGCTCGCCCGGGTGGGGTTCGAGACGCTCGGTCTGCAGACCTTCCTGACCGCAGGGCCCAAGGAGGCGCGGGCATGGACGATCCGGCGCGACGCGACCGCGCCGGAGGCGGCGGGGGCGATCCACACCGACTTCCAGCGCGGGTTCATCAAGGCCGAGATCATCTCCTACGACGACCTGGTCGCGGCTGGGTCGATGAACGCCGCCAAGGCCGCCGGCAAGGTGCGCATGGAGGGCAAGGACTACGTCATGCGCGACGGCGACGTGGTCGAGTTCCGGTTCAACGTGTGACCGCGACGCAATCAGACGAGGGGGTGGGGCATGGATCTCTCGAGTGACGCGCTGCGTGAGGTCGCACGGATGCTTGAGGCCGACGAGACGGTCCCGAAACGGGCGGTGATGGCGGCGGCGAGCCTTCTGGGCGAGCAGACCCCCGAGCACCTGGCCTGCTGGCTCGGCCCGGCGGAGGGCGGCGGGGACGAGTGGCAGGCACTCGCCATCGTCGGCTCCGGCCTGCTGAGCGTCGCGGCCGAGAGCCCGTCGGGGGACACGTCGGCCCATGCGGACGACACCAAGCTCGGTGCACGGCTGCTCCCGCTCGGCAGCCTGCGCGGAGTCGAGGTGCTGGACCTCGCCAACGTCGACGAGCACGGCGGCCTGTCCTGGCGGAACGGCTGGCGCGTCGTGCTCGACGACGCGACCATCGTCATCCCCCGCGGGACGAGCGACGAGGAGGTCGAGGCTCGGGACGGACTGGCCCGCGCGCTGATCGACCGGCTGACGTCGCGCTAACCCCCCGCCTCGTGGGCCGCCCAGGTCATCGGCGCTCGGTCTCGCCCCAGACGCGCACGAACCAGGCCAGCCCGATGGCCGCGGCCAGACCGGTCATCCCGGCGGTGTGCGGGTAGTCGTTGTTCCACGCGAGCACGGTGAGCGCGGCGGGCACGAAGAACAGGCACCAGTACAGGAGCCGGCTGCGCAGCACCCGGAGCGACTGGGCACGGCGCCTCCCGCTGGGCCGGTCGAGCGTCATGAAACAGACGTTAGGGACGCCACGCCCACCCGCGGGCAAAATCCTCGCCGACGGACTCACCAAGCCGGGGCCCGCCGCAGCGCCCGGTAAAGAAACTCGCCGTCGGTGTTTGGTGCGTCACAGGGTGGCAATAACCCGGGTCACTTGTCAGGGGGCCTGAGCAAGCGCGATCTCCGTCGTGCGAAGGACGCTGCCGATGACCGTGACGACCCCACCGCCCCCGACGGTCGCCCCCGCCGCACCCCGGAGGGCGCCGAAG
>JALZDI010000335.1 GCA_030862655.1 Actinomycetota bacterium
GCCCTTGGCGACCTTGCCGGTGACCGAGTGCGGCAGCCTCTCGACCACGTGCACCTCCCGGGGCCGCTTGAACGGCGCCAGCCGGGTCTCGCAGTGCGCGCGGACGGCCTCGGCCAGCCCGTCGGCCACGTGGTCGGGCAGGCCGGGGTCGGCGACGACGTAGGCCACCACGCGCTCGCCCTGGTCGTCGTCGGCCGGGGCCCCGATCACCGCGACCTCCGCGACACCCTCGACCTCGTCGATGGCCGCCTCCACCTCGACCGGGTACACGTTGAAGCCGGACACGATCACGATCTCCTTCAGCCGGTCGACCAGGAACAGGTCGCCGTCGCCGTCGAGGTAGCCGACGTCGCCCGTGGCGTACCACCCGTCGGCGTCGGGTGCGCCCTCGCCGTCGGGCCAGTAGCCGCAGAACAGGTTCGGCCCGCGCACCCACAGCTCACCGGGGTCCTCGCCCCCGACGTCGCCGCCGCCGTCGTCGACGATGCGAACCTCCACGCCGGGCAGCGGGCTGCCGACCGAGCCTGGCTTCGGCGCGCCGCCGGGCGAGCAGAGCGTCGAGGTCACCACCGGCGCGGCCTCGGTCAGGCCGTAGCCCTGGTGCACGGGGAGCCCGGAGGCCTGCTCGAACCGGCGCGCCACCTCCGGCGCCAGCGGTGAGGCCCCGGACAGCACCGTGCGCACACCCCGCAGCCGGTCCCGCAGGTCGTCGCGGGACGCCCACGCCGCGACCGCCGGCGGGGCGATCGGCACGTTGGTGACCCCGTGCTCGGCGACCAGGTCCAGCGTCCGCTCCACCTCGAAGCGCTCGGCCATCACCAGGCAGGCGCGATGCCGTAGCACCTGCCCTAGCACGGCGTTGAGCCCGTAGACGTGGAACAGCGGCAGCACTGCGAGCACGTTGTCGTCGGCACCGACGGGAGGTGGCGAGATCGCGGCGGTCTGCTCGATGTTGGCCAGCAGCGCCCGATGGGGCAGCATCGCCGCCCGCGGCCGGCCGCTGGTGCCGGCGGTGTAGAGCAGCACGGCCAGCGTCTCCGGGTCCTGCGGCGGGGCGGCCCGTCCGCGTGCGGCGAGCGGTTCGGTGCCGAGCGCGTCGTACGCCGTCTCCCCCGGCAGCGCGGGCGTGTCGACCACCACCACCCGGGGGGCCACGGTGCGGGCGCGCAGGGCCTCGTCGGCACCCTCGAGGGCGTCGGTCAGCCCCGCGACCGCGGCCCGCGCCACCGTCGCCGTGGCGCTGTCGCAGACCACCACCCGGGCGGTGCAGTCGGCCAGCACACGCACCAGCTCGCCGGTGGCCGAGGAGGGGTTGAGCGGCACCGCCACCATGCCGGCGCCCAGCGCAGCGAGGTAGCCGGTGACGAACTCGGCCCGGTTGCCCAGCAGGAGCGCGACCCGGTGCCCGGCGATGAGACCGAGCGCGGAGAGCCCGTCGGCCACCCGGGTGCTCTCCTCGACGAGCTGGGCCCAGGTGAGATGCCTGCGCTCGTCGACCAGCGCGGTGCGGTCCGGGGCGGCGGTGGCCGCGTCGGCTGCCAGGGCAGCGAGGTTGCTGCGGTGTCGCTGCGGCTCCTCGGCCGCCACGGTGGCGCCCACGCCCCGAGTCTGGCACAACGGCACACCCGGTCCCCGGGACGTCCCGTTAGGCTTTGCGGCGTGACGCGCGGTTCGGCGGTGCCGAGGGACCTGCGCCGGCGGTCGGTGCTCGCCGGCGAGGGCGCGGCGGCCGCCGCCGAGGTCGAGCAGTCGCTGTCGGTGCCGCCCGACCCGGTTGCCGCGGCCTTCTTCGACGTCGACAACACGATCATGCAGGGCGCCTCGATCTTCCACCTCGCCCGCGGCCTGTACCGGCGCAAGTTCTTCCGCACCCGCGACATCGCCCGCTTCGGCTGGCAGCAGACCTACTTCCGCGTCAGAGGGGTGGAGGATCCCGAGCACGTCGCCGAGGCCCGGCAGAGCGCGCTGTCGTTCATCGCCGACCACGGGGTCGAGGAGCTGGAGTCCCTGGGCGAGGAGATCTTCGACGAGGCGATGGCCCACCGCATCTGGCCCGGCACCCGGGCGCTGGCGCAGATGCACCTCGACCAGGGCCAGCGGGTGTGGCTGGTGACCGCGGCCCCGGTGGAGATCGCCCGGATCATCGCCGAGCGGCTCGGCCTGACCGGAGCGCTCGGCACCGTGGCCGAGCACGTCGACGGGGTCTACACCGGCCGGCTGGTCGGCGAGCTGCTGCACGGCCCCGCCAAGGCCGAGGCGGTCCGGGCGCTGGCCGAGGCCGAGGGGCTCGACCTGGCCCGGTGCGCGGCGTACTCCGACTCGTTCAACGACCTGCCGATGCTCGGCATGGTCGGCGAGCCCTGCGCGATCAACCCCGACTCCCGGCTGCGCGACCACGCCCGCGAGCACGGCTGGCGCGTCCGCGACTACCGCACCGGCCGCAAGGCCGCTCGGGTCGGACTGCTCGCGGCCGCCTGCGCCGGCGCCGCCACCGGCTCCGTCGCGGCGGGCATGGCCATCCGACGCCGAGTCGACTGAGTCGTGTGACCAACCCGGCGCGACCCGGCGGCCACGACGGCCCAGCAGCGGACGGGTCGACGCTCGACCACACGCGGGAGAGCTCGGCAGGCTCAGGATGGAACCCGCTGCCCCGATCATGGCCCACCCCGCGCAGCGAAGATCCTTCGGCGGTCTCGGGCGCCGGTCCGTTTTCGCGGCAGGCTCACCGGGGCATGCTGGTGTCAACGAGAGTTAGATCGCGTAACTCTGTGTTACTCACGGGTTCACAGCGGCGGCCGCTCGGCCGTACTATCACCCGTTGAGGGACCTCGGCACGCCGCCGGGGAGGGAGTGGCAATGCATCGGGTGGACGACGCTGCGCGCAAGGGGCTGGCTGCCCTGCGCTGGGCGGTCCTCGAGGCTGCCGGGCTGCGCCCCACCCCCGCCCTCGTCCCGGCCCTCGCCGGCCAGTCGCGCCCGGCACCCCTCGGCTCTCCCGGGCCACCGCCGGCGGCCCGGCTCGCCGGGCAGCTCATGGC
>JALZDI010000063.1 GCA_030862655.1 Actinomycetota bacterium
AAGCTGAGCTGCGGTTCCGGGTGATGGGCAGCGCCGCGCACCTGGTGGTGCACGGCGCCGGCGCGGCCGGAGCCCAGTGCCTGGGCCGTGCCCGCGAGCGGCTCGAGGAGATGGAGGCCCGCTGGTCGCGTTTCCGCGCCGACAGCGAGCTGTGCCGGGTCAACGCCGGAGCCGGAGGCACGGTGCGGGTGTCGGCGGACACCGCGCGGGTCGTCCGCCGCAGCGTCGAGGCGTGGCGGCTGACCGGGGGCCTGTTCGACCCGACCGTGCTGCCGGCGGTGGAGTCGGCCGGCTACGACCGCACGTTCGCCGAGGTGGCCGCCCGGGTCTCCTCCCCCGCTCCCGACTCGGCAGCCGCACCGACACCGGGATGTGCCGGGATTCGGGTCACGGTCGACGAGCTCGGAGGCACCGTCCGGCTGCCGGCCGGCGTGCGGCTCGACCTCGGCGGGATCGGCAAGGGCTACGCCGCCGACCAGGTGGTGCACGAGCTGCGGCGGCACGGGGCGGCCGGGGCCTGCGTGAACCTCGGCGGCGACGTCCGGGTCAGTGGCGGGTCGCCGGACCCGCCGGCATGGTCGGTGGGGGTGACCGACCCCTTCGATGAGGCGGAGGATCCCGGCCTGCTCGCCGTCCTCGCGGTCGAGGAGGGTGCGGTGGCCACGTCCAGCCGGACCCGCCGGCGCTGGCGGCGCGGGGCGCAGGAGATGCACCACCTGATCGACCCGCGCACGGGCGAGCCCGCCCGGACCGGTCTGGCCGCGGTCACCGTGGTCGCGGCCGAGGCGCACTGGGCGGAGATCCTGGCCAAGTCCGCGCTGCTGGCCGGCCGCGAGGCCGGGACGCGGCTGCTGGGCTCGCACGGCCTGGCCGCACTGCTGGTGACCGACACCGGGGACGTGCTCCGGGTCGGCGCGACGGAGGGACACGAGCGATGGACGAGAAGCTGTGGTGGTACATCGCCCGCGCCGGTGGGCTGACCGCGTGGTGGCTGCTCTGTGCGGCGGTGCTGTGGGGGCTGCTGCTCTCCACGCGGGTCCTCGGTGACCGCACGCCGCCGGCGTGGCTGCTCGACCTGCACCGCATGCTCGGCGGTCTGGCCGTGGTGTTCACCGCCATGCACCTGGTCGGGCTCTACCTCGACACCTGGGCGGGCTTCACGCTGGCGCAGCTCTTCGTGCCGCTGGAGTCGGACTACCGCCCCGCCGCCGTCGCCTGGGGGGTGGTCGCGCTGTACCTGCTGGCGGCGATCGAGGTGACCTCGCTGCTGCGCCGGCGCCTCCCCGACCTGCTGTGGCGGTGGGTGCACCGGACCGCGTTCGCGGTGTTCGTGCTCGCCACCGTGCACGTGTTCACCGCCGGCTCGGACGCCGCGAACCCGTGGATCCAGGCGACGGCGGTTGCGGTGGCATGTGGCTTCGTCTTCCTGGCCGCCTACCGGCTGCTGGCCGGCCGCCGCGAGCGACAGCGCCAGGCGCCTGAGACGGAGCCGACCGCCGTCTCACCGGTCACGACGCCGAGCCGGTCACGCGAGCAGACGTTCCACCCGCTGACCGTCACCGAGGTGAACCGGGAGACCCAGGACGCGGTCTCGGTCGCGTTCGCCGTACCCCAGGAGCTGGTGACGGCGTTCAGGTTCGACCCGGGCCAGCACCTGACCCTGCGCAAACGGTTCGGAGACGACGAGGTACGGCGGGCGTACTCGCTGTGCTGCGGCGTCACCGACGGCGAGCTGCGCATCGCGGTCAAGCAGGTCGAGGGCGGTCGAGCGTCCCCGTGGCTGACCGGCGAGCTGTCCGTGGGCGACGTGGTGGAGGTGAGCGCCCCGACCGGCCGGTTCGGCACCGACACCAACCCGCTGCGCGAGCGGCACGTGCTGGGCGTGGCGGCCGGCAGCGGGATCACACCGGTGCTGTCGATCCTGAAGAGCGTGCTCGCGGTCGAGCCGCGCAGCAGGTTCACCCTGCTGTACGGCAACCGCGACGCCGACTCCATCATCTTCCGCGACAAGCTGGCCCGGCTGCAGGAGACGTACGGCGAGCGGCTGCGGATCGTGCACGTGCTGAGCCGGTGCGCGGACGTCGAGCCGCGTCTGCGCGGCCGGATCGACGCCGACAAGCTGGGCGAGCTCGAGGACCTGCTCGTGCTGGACACCGTCGACGAGGCGTTCGTGTGCGGTCCTCGGGAGATGTCGGTGAACGTCCGCGACGCGCTCACCGCGCACGGCATCGATCCCGAGCACGTGCACGTCGAGCTGTTCGGCAGCGGCGCCCGCGCGGCGCCGCCTGCCGCGCCTTCCGGCGCCCGGCGTAGCGTCGCGGTGATCGACCGCGGCGCCCGGGCCGAGATCAGCCTGGACGTGGACGAGTCCGTGCTCGATGCCGCGCTGCGCGCCGGTCTGGACCTGCCGTACTCCTGCCGCGACGGCGTATGCGGCACGTGCCGGGCGCGGCTGCGCAGCGGGCAGGTGGCCCAACCGATGGCGGACCTGTCACCGGCCGAGCTGAAGGCCGGCTACGTGCTGACCTGCCAGGCGCGGCCGGAGACCGAGGACGTCGTGATCAGCCTCGAGAGCTAGGCTCGAGCGGGACGCAGGACGAGCAGTGCCAGCGCCGCGGCGGTCAACGCCAGCGCCAGGATGAGCGCCGCGGTCGCGGTCCACCCGGCCCGGTCGAAGAAGACGCCTCCCAGCCAGCCGAACACGCTCGACCCCGCGTAGTAGGCCAGGATGTACAGCGAGGAGGCCTGGGCCCGCCCCGTCGTCGCCTCGTAGGCCGTCCACCCGGACGCGACCGCGTGAGCGGCGAAGAAGCCTGCCGTCGCGACGACGAGGCCGACGAGGACCAGCACCAGGAGGCGCGACAGGGTGAGGCCCACTCCCGCCATCATCGTCACTGTCCCGGCGACCAGCACGGGGCGGCGGCCGATCCGCGAGGCGAGCACGCCCGCGGCCGAGGAAGACCAGGTGCCCGCGAGGTACGCCACGAAGATCAGGCTGACCAGGGCCTGCGGAAGGTCGAACGGTGGACCTGCCAGCCGGAACACCAGGAAGTTGTACAGGGCGACGAAACCGCCCATGAGCAGGAACGCCTGCGCGTACAGCGAGAGCTGCCGCGGGGCACGCAGGTTCGCCACCACCCGGTGCACCGCACCCGCACCGGCAGGGCGCCACCCCGGCTGCGGCGCGGTGAACCCACGCGAGTGCGGGACGAGCGCGAGGAACAGCGCGGCGGCCACGGCGCAGAGCAGCGCCACCGCGAAGACCCCCACACTCCACGTGGTCGCGGCCGCGATCGGGCCTGCGACCACGCGGCCGAGCAGGCCGCCGACGGTGGTGCCCGCCACGTAGGTGCCCGCCGCGCGGGTCGCGTGCAGCGGGTCCACCTCCTCGGCGAGGTAGGCGAGCGCCACGGCGGGGACGGCGCCGACCATCAGGCCCTCGACGAAGCGTCCTGCCAGCAGCAACGGCAGCGTGGGCGCCCAGGCCACCGCGAGTGCGCAGGCGGTGGCTGCGACCAGCGCGAACGACATGGCCGGCACGCGGCCGATGTGGTCCGACACCAGCGACCAGGGGATCACCCCGACCGCCACGCCCAGCGTGGCCAGCGAGAGCGACAGCGCCGCCCCGGCGGCGCCCACGTGCAGGTCGGCGGCGATCTGGGGCAGCACCGCCTGCGGGGAGTAGAGCTGGGCGAACGTCGCGACGCCGGCCAGGAACAGCGCCAGCGCCAGCCGCCGGTACGACGAGGAGCCGGGCCGGTATCCCTCGTGCGCGCCGCTTTCCACCGCAGCGTTTATACCTGCTCGCCGGTCTGCCGCCGGTGCCCTGTCGTGGTTCGGTTCGGTGGCCGCGGGTATCGCCGCGGGTATGGACACCGAAGACGTTGCAGGTGCGCGGGGATCGTCTCGACGCACGAACGCGCTGATCCGGCTGACGCAGCGGCTCGAGTCGGCCCGCGTCATCGACCGGGTCGACCCGCTCCCGATGCGCGCGGCGCGGGCGCTGCTGGCTTCGCCCGGCCGGCGCGAGCTGCTACAGGGCCAGTGGATCGGGCATGCCCTGCATCCGCTGCTCACCGACCTGCCGCTGGGCTCCTGGACCTCGATGAGCATCCTGGACCTCACCGGTGGCCGCGACGGCCGGCGTTCGGCCGAACGGCTGCTTGTGGTGGGCCTGCTCTCCGCAGCGCCCACCGCGCTCACCGGGTTGGCGGAGTGGGGCGAGACGTCCGGCGGCGACCGGCGCGTCGGGTTCCTGCACGCCGCGGGCAACGTGGCGGCGCTGGGGCTGTACGGCTCGTCGTACGCCGCCCGTCGCCGGGGACGGCACACGCTCGGGGTGAACCTGGGTCTGGCCGGGGCGGCCACCGTCGCCGTGGCCGGCTACCTCGGCTCCCACCTCAGCCTGGGCCGCAAGGTGGCCAGCCGGCACCCCGCGTTGCAGGAGCCCGGAGCCTGACCGTCGTCCGACCGGTGCACGACGGGGCTAGCGCGACGACAGCGCGTCGGTCAGCAGCGCGACCAGCGCCTCGAGCTGTACGTCGGCCGACGTCACCCCCTCCTCCTCGGAGCCGTCCAGCGCCCGGGCGGCCAGCCCTGCCTTGCTGTCGATCATCTCCGCGATCCGGGTGTCGAGGGTCTGCGCGGCGATGATGCGCCACACCGTGACCGGCTGCTCCTGGCCGATGCGGTGGATGCGGTCGATGGCCTGGGTCTGCTCCGCGTCGGTCCAGGAGAGCTCGGCGAGCACCATGTTGGAGGCGACCTGCAGGTTGAGGCCCACCCCGGCCGCGGTCAGCGAGCAGACCACGACCGAGACGTCGGGGTCGTTCTCGAACGCCGCGATGGAGCGCTTCCGCGCCGCGGGGGTCTGGTCGCCGCGGATCGAGGTGTAGCCGATCCCGCGCTTGGCAAAGGTCTGCTCGGCGGCGTTCATCACGTCGATGTGCTTGGCGAAGAACACCACCTTGCCGACGCTGCGCGCCAGCTGGGCCGCATAGTCGGCGGCCAGGTCGGCCTTGGCCTGCCCGATGCGCCGCACCATGCTGAAGACGTTCTCGTCGCTCTTCTTCTTGCTGGTGCCGTCGCGCTCCGCCTTGGCGACCTTCCGGACGAGGTCGTGGTCGATGCCCTCGACCTCGGAGCCGGACGCGCGCCTGGCCAGAGCACTCTCGTACCGCGCCACCAGGCGCCGGGCGAGGTCACGCTCGGCCTTCCGGATCGAGCGGCCGACCTCGTCGTCCAGCTCGACCGGCAGGTCGGCGATGCGGCGGGCGGGCAGGTCGGCGGCCACGTCGACCTTGCGGCGACGCACGATCCCGAGGTCGACCACAGACCTGCGGGCGGCCGCGTAGAACCCGCGGTCGCCCGGCTCCAGGCCGGTGTCCTCGAGGGCCTGCATGAGCTCGGCACGCGGCTTCTTGTCGTCGATCCAGCCGAGGAACTGCCAGATGGCCCTGAAGTCCTCGATGTCGTTGATCAGCGGGGTGCCGGTCAGTGCCATCAGCAGCGGACGCGCGACGCGCGAGCGGACCCGCTCGGACAGCTCCAGCACGTGCTGCGAGCGCTGCGAGCTCTTGTTCTTGATGAAGTGCGCCTCGTCGACCACCATGCCGCGGAAGCCGAGGTCGCCGAGCCAACCCACGTGCCGGTCGAGCACCTCGTAGTTCACGATGACGATGTCGGCGAAGCCGTCGATCGTGTCACCGTCGCCGTGGATCACGGTGGCCGACCGGTTGGGGGTCCACAGACCCACCTCGCGCGCCCAGTTGGCCTTGACGACGTTCGGTACGACGGCGAGCAGCGGGTAGGCGTTGGCCGCCTGTGCGGCGAGCAGCGCCTGCGCGGTCTTGCCCAGGCCCGGCTCGTCGGCGAGCAGGAAGGTCCGGTGGCCGGTCGCGGCAGCGGCGACCAGCTGTGCCTGGTGGCGCATCAGCTGCAGGCCACCCGGCGCCCGCCGGGAGTCCGGCTCGGGCAGGGCCATACCCGTCGAGGCGCCGCCACCGGCGTGCTCGAAGGACCGGAACAGCGGGTCGAGCAGCTCCCAGCCGGCCAGGCGGCGCGGGCGGGCGGCCCTCTGCTCGGCTGCGGCGAAGTCGGGGGCCAGGAACGGGTTGGCGAGCTGTCGCGAGACGACCGACTGGGGCACCACGCGACGCTGCTTGGTGGCGGAGGCGGGCAGGGGCTCCGGCGGCGCAGCCTCGTCCGGCCCCACGTCGACACCGGCGGCGCGCTGCATCTCGCGCTTGAGCGACCGCGCGGCGTCGGAGACGACGGCGTCCTCCTCGAGCAGCGCGAGCAGCGAGGTGTCGCGGGTGGCGGTCTTCGCCAGGATCGTGGCGATCCCGTCGAGGCGCTTGAGCTGCGCGGTCCGGTGGGTCTCGCCGCCGGAGTCGTCGGTCTTGACGCGGGCACGCTCCTCACGCACCAGCAGGGCGACCACCTGGAACTTCGTGCGGACCGAGGCCGCCACGGGGCCACGCTGGACCGCGGTCTCGACCTCACGCACGGCGCGCGCGAGCACCGGGATGATGCCCTCGTTGTCGAGGGCGCGGTCACGGCGCTGGTCGCGCGGGGCCGTACGGCGGGCGCCGGACTGGCGCGGGGCTCGACGAGCCAAGAACTCCTCCTCTGGGGCACCCGGCGCCCTCACGACGGACGCGGACGCCCGCACGTCGCCCGCCGGCTAAGGCGGGACCTCGCACGAGGTGGGCCTGCCCACCTCGCACGCGACCGGGTCCCACGGATCTGCGAGAGATCGACGGTCGGGCCACGACGCCCGGCCTGGTGCGGAACCCACGACCACGTGTCGATGGCCGTGTGCCACCGACCTCCGCGCGAAGGCCGTCGACAGACGGGCCGCGAGCCGGGGTCGGCGCAGTGTCCACTCTAGCGCACGCCGGCTAACGCGCGTGCCGCGACGCTCCCACTCGGCGTGGCGTCATCCGGCCCGTCCGGAGGGCTGGCTCCGCCTGGGGCGGGCGCGCAGGTGTGCCCGTTCGCCCTGCTTGCCGAACAGGCTGAGGAACTCGACCGGGTCCCCGTCGGCGGCGCCGAACCAGTGCGGCACGCGGGTGTCGAACTCGGCCGCCTCCCCCGGTGACAGCACCAGGTCGTGCTCACCGAGCACGAGCCGCAGCCGGCCGTTGAGGACGTAGAGCCACTCGTAGCCCTCGTGGGTCTGCGGCTCGGGCTCACGTCGCCGCTTGCGGCCCGGGACCACCAGCTTGTAAGCCTGGATGCCGCCGGCCCGACGGGTCAGGGGCAGCATGGTCATGCCATGGCGGGTGACCGGCCGCAGGTGGACGCGCGGGTCACCGGTGGGCGGGGCGTCGACGAGCTCGTCGAGCGTGACGCCGTGGGCCTTGGCCAGCGGCAGCAGCAGCTCGAGGGTCGGGCGACGGGCGCCGGACTCCAGCCGCGAGAGCGTGCTCACCGAGACGCCGGTCTCCGCGGAGAGGTCGCTCAACGTGGTCTCGCGCTGCCGGCGCAGCGCGCGCAGCCGTGGGCCGACCGTGGCCAGGGTCTCGTCGAGGTCATGGTCCATAGCCGCCAGTTTGCCAGAGCAGCAAACATGTTTGCAGAAAGTGAGAGTCGGCTCGCACGATCGTCACGGAGGTGGTCAACGTGACCGATCGGCTACGAGACGAGTACGACGTGATGGTCATCGGCGGGGCCGCCGCAGGGCTGAGCGGAGCGCTGATGCTGGCCCGGGCGCGGCGGTCGGTGTCGGTGGTCGACGCGGGCGCGCCGCGCAACGCTCCGGCCGCGGGAGTGCACGGGCTGCTGGGCCGGGAGGGGCTCCCACCCGCCGAGCTGCTCGAGCG
>JALZDI010000336.1 GCA_030862655.1 Actinomycetota bacterium
TCCTGCGCGAGACCGCCCAGACCCATGACGAGGACGCCGACGCGTTCGCCGACATCGACCGGCACCGGTTCTTCAACTGCAACAACCTGTGGCTGGACCTGCCGGCGGTGGCCGAGACCCTGCGCGTCCGCGAGGGGGTTCTCGGGCTGCCGCTGATCCGCAACGTCAAGACCGTCGACCCGACCGACCCCGACTCGCCCGAGGTCATCCAGATTGAGACCGCGATGGGCGCGGCCATCGAGGTCTTCGACGGCGCGCAGGCGGTCGAGGTCGACCGCAGCCGGTTCCTGCCGGTCAAGACCACCAACGACCTGCTGGTGATCCGCTCCGACGTCTACGAGCTCACCGACGACGCGCAGGTGCGGCTGGTGGCGGCCCGCGACGACGCGCCGTACGTCGACCTGGACAAGCTGTACAAGCTCGTCGGCCCGTTCGACGCGCGGTTCCCGCACGGGGCGCCGTCGCTGGTGCGCTGCGACAGCCTGCGGGTGCAGGGCGACTGGACCTTCGGTCGGGACGTCCGGGTCGTCGGCGACGCCGTCGTCGACTCGGACGGCGCGCCGGGCACGATTCCGGACGGGAGCGTGCTCGACGCCTCGCACTGAGCCGACGACGCGCTCCGCGCAGTTAGGGTTTGGGCATGGCTAGCGAACACCGATCCGTCGACGCGCACCTGCAGCGGATCCTCGAGGCGGTGGTGCCGCTGCGGGCCTACGAGCAGCCGCTCCAGGAGACCCTCGGGCTGCCGCTGGCCGAGGACGTCGTCTCCCCGGTGGACCTGCCCGGCTTCGACAACTCGGCCATGGACGGCTACGCCGTGCGCGCCGACGACCTCGCGGGCGCCGCCGAGGGCTCGCCGATCGCCCTGCCGGTGGTGGGGGAGTCGGCTGCGGGCCAGACGAAGGCCTACGCGCTGACCGCGGGCACCGCGCTGAAGATCATGACCGGCGCGCCGATGCCGGTCGGCGCCGACTCGGTGGTGCCGGTGGAGTGGACCAACCGCGGCATCGCCGAGGTGCGGGTGCGGCAGCAGCCCAAGCCCGGCCAGCACGTACGCCGGGCCGCGGAGGACGTCCGTGTCGGCGATCCGCTGCTCGACGAGGGCACCGTTCTCGGCCCGCGGCAGATCGGGCTGCTCGCCGCGGTCGGACGCGCCCAGGTGCGGGCCCGCCCGCGTCCGCGGGTGGTGGTCGTCTCCACCGGCTCGGAGCTGCGCGAGCCCGGAAGCGAGCTCGGCTTCGACTCCATCTACGACTCCAACAGCTTCATGCTCGCGGCCGCCGTACGCGCCGCCGGCGGCATCCCCTACCGGATCAACGCGATCTCCGACGACCCCCAGGTCTTCACCAACACGATCTCCGACCAGCTGGTGCGTGCCGACGCGGTGATCACCAGCGGCGGCGTGAGCAAGGGCGAGTACGACGTGGTCAAGGAGGTGCTCGGCAAGCTCGGCACCGTCGACTTCTGCGAGGTGGCGATGCAACCGGGCAAGCCGCAGGGGTTCGGCGCGGTCGGCGAGGACTCGACCCCGATCTTCACGCTGCCGGGCAACCCGGTGTCGTCGTACGTGTCGTTCGAGGTGTTCGTGCGCCCGGCGCTGCGCCGGATGATGGGCCGCCTGCCGTACCGCCGGCCGATGGTGCGCATTCGTTGTGCACAGGGCTTCAGCTCACCGGCCGGAAAGCGGCAGTTCCTGCGGGCCCTGCACACCGACGAGTACGGCAAGGAGCGGGTTGCCCTGGTCGGCGGACAGGGCTCGCACCTGCTCGGCAGCCTCGCACACGCCAACGCTCTGATCGTGGTTCCCGAGGACACCAGTGAGGTGGGGGCGGGCGCGGAGGTCGACGTGCTGCTGCTCGACCGGGACTTCTGATGTCGTCCGGCGGGCCGCCCGAGCCGCGGCTGACCCACGTCGACGAGTCCGGCGCCGCCCGGATGGTCGACGTCTCCGGCAAGGACAGCACGGCCCGCACCGCCGCGGCCTCCGGCAAGGTGCTGGTCTCCGCGGAGGTGGTGGCGCTGCTGCGCGGCGAGGGGGTACCGAAGGGCGACGCCCTCGGGGTGGCCCGGCTGGCCGGGATCATGGGCGCCAAGCGCACCCCCGATCTGGTGCCGCTGTGCCACCCGATCGGGGTGACCGGGGTCGGCGTCGACCTCGACGTGGAGGACGACGGGGTGCGGATCCGCGCCGAGGTGCGGACCACCGACCGCACCGGGGTGGAGATGGAGGCGCTGACCGCGGTGTCCGTGGCCGCGCTCACCGTCGTCGACATGGTCAAGGCCGTCGACAAGGCCGCGGTCATCACCGACGTGCGCGTGGAGAGCAAGACCGGCGGCCGCAGCGGCACCTGGCAGCGGGGCCCGGGGATATGAGCGCGACGGGCGGCCAGACCGGCAGCCAGACGGGCATGGCGCCGGTCCGGGCGCGGGTTGTGACGGTCTCCAACCGGGCGGCCGAGGGGGTCTACGAGGACCGCGGCGGGCCCATCATCGTCGAGGCACTGACCGGACTCGGCTGCGAGGTCGAGGGCCCCGTGGTGGTGCCCGACGGCGAACCGGTCGCGGAGACGCTCGCCGAGTCGGTCGCACAGGAGTTCGCGGTGGTCGTGACCACCGGGGGCACCGGGCTCGGCCCGCTCGACCTGACCCCGGAGATGACCAGGCGCGTGGTCGACACCGAGGTGCCCGGCATCGCCGAGGCGATCCGCGCGTACGGCGTCGACCACGGTGTGGCGGCCGCCTCGCTGTCGCGGGGGGTCTGCGGCGTCGCCGGGCGCACGCTCGTGGTGAACCTGCCGGGGTCGCCCGGCGGGGTGCGCGACGGGCTCGCCGTACTCGCGCCGATCCTGCTGCACGCGGTCGACCAGATCGCCGGCGGCGACCACTCGCTGCCGGCCGCGGAGCGGAGACCGTCCTGAGCAGCGGCTGGCCGTACAACCTGACCGCCGGACCGGTGGGCCTGCGGCCCATCCGGCACCGCGACCGTCGGGCGTGGCTGCGGCTGCGGCAGCAGAACCGCGAGTGGCTGCG
>JALZDI010000337.1 GCA_030862655.1 Actinomycetota bacterium
GAGCAGCAGTGCGAACCCGACGCCCAGCGCGACCACGACCGCACGGATCCGTGGCCGGCGCAGAAACACCAGCGCCAGCACCGCCACGACCCCACACAGCAGCGCGCCGGCGGAGGCGTGGCCGGACGGGTAGGACCAGCTCTCCGCGTCGTGCAGCCGGTCGACCAGCGGTGGCCGGGGGCGGTCGAAGACGTTCTTCACCACGGTCACCGTCGCCACCTCGAGCAGGGTGACGACCAGCACCCACTGCCCGGTCGCCCGCCGGCCGCGCCGCACCAGGAGCACCCCGACGACCAGCAGCGCGACCCAGACCACGTACGGCTCGAAGGCCGTGGAGACGAACCGCATCGCCGCGACCAGGCCCGTACGGTCGCGCACGGCCTCGTGCAGGGCGGCGAGCACGTCGGCGTCGAACGACGCCAGCGGCCGCCACTGCCCGACCACCGGCACGGTGAGGACGACGAAGGCCAGCCCGGCGGCAGCCGACAGCACCGCCGCCCGACGGTCCTCGACCACCACCTCGTCCAGCCCCTCTCTCACCGCGGTCTGCGGGGCACCAGAGTGCCAAACGGGCGTGAAGGCCCCGTGCACCGGCCGATAGTCTCGGTCTGTGATCGACCTGCGGATGCTGCGAGAGGACCCGGACCGAATGCGCGCGGGCCAGACCCGGCGCGGCGCGTCGCCGGACCTGGTCGACGAGGTGCTCGAGGCCGACGAGCGCCGGCGCGCGGCGATCGCCGACTTCGAGCGGCTGCGCGCCGAGCAGAAGACGCTGGGCAAGGAGGTCGCGAAGGCGCAGGGGGAGCAGAAGCAGGCGCTGCTGATGCGCACCAGGGAGCTCTCCGGCGCGGTCAAGGAGGCCGAGTCGGCGCAGGCGGCCGCCGAGCAGGCGTTGCGCGAGTGCTGGCTGCGGCTGCCGAACCTGGCCGCCGAGGAGGCGCCGGCGGGCGGGGAGGACGACTACGCCGTGCTCGAACACGTCGGCACCCCCCGCGACTTCACCGAGGAGGGCTTCGAGCCGCGCGACCATCTCGAGCTCGGCAAGATGCTGCGCGCGATCGACGTCGAGCGCGGCGCCAAGGTCAGCGGCGCCCGGTTCTACTACCTCACCGGCGTCGGCGCCCAGCTCGAGCTCGCGCTGGTCAACATGGCCATGGAGCAGGCGACGTCCGCGGGATTCGTGCCGATGATCCCGCCCGCGCTGGTCAAGCCGAGGGCGATGGAGGGCACCGGCTTCCTGGGCCAGGCGGCCGACGACGTCTACCATCTGCCCGCCGACGACTTCTACCTGGTGGGCACCTCCGAGGTGCCGCTGGCCGCCTACCACAGCGACGAGATCCTGGACGGCGCCTCGCTGCCGCTGAGGTACGTCGCGTTCAGCCCGTGTTTCCGCCGCGAGGCCGGGTCCTACGGCAGGGACACCCGGGGCATCTTCCGGGTGCACTGGTTCGACAAGGTCGAGATGTTCACCTACACCACGGTCGAGGACTCCTACGCCGAGCACCAGCGGCTGCTGGGGTGGGAGAAGGAGTGGCTGGACAAGCTCGAGCTCGCCTACCGGGTGATCGACACCGCCGCCGGCGACCTGGGCCTGTCCGCGGCCCGCAAGTTCGACTGCGAGGCCTGGATCCCCAGCCAGGGCAGGTACCGCGAGCTGACGTCCACGTCGAACTGCACCGACTTCCAGAGCCGGCGGCTGGACACCCGCGGCCGGTTCGCCGAGGGCATCCGGCCGGTGGCCACGCTCAACGGCACGCTCACGGCGATCCCCCGCACGATCATCGCGGTACTGGAGACGCACCAGCAGGCCGACGGCTCGGTGCGGGTCCCGAAGGCGCTGCAGGCCCACCTCGGCGGCCGTGAGGTGCTGGAGCCCGTGCGCCCGTGACGGGGTTCAGGCCGCAGCTGCTGGCGCTCGACATCGACGGCACCCTGCTGCACGCCGACGGGCACATCAGCGACCCGGTGCGGGAGGCGGTCGCGCGGGCGCGCCACGCCGGCGTGCACGTCGTGCTGTCCACCGGCCGCGCCACGTTCGGCGCGACCCGGGTGCTGGAGGACCTCGGCCTGACCGGGGGGCTGGTGGTGTCCAGCAACGGGGCGGTGACGTTCTCGTACTGGCCGCTCGAGGTGCTGACCTCGGTCACCTTCGACGCGCGCGAGACGGTCAAGCTGCTGCTGGAGAACGTGCCGGACGCGCTGGTCGCGGTGGAGGTGGTCGGCCGGGGCTACCGGGTCAACCGCAACTTCCCGGAGGGGGAGATCACCGGCGAGATGTGGATCCAGTCCGTCGACGAGCTCGTCGCCGAGCCGGTGACCCGTGTGATCATCCGTGACCCGTCGCAGTCGGCCGAGGAGTTCGTGCAGCTGGCCGAGCGCCTCGGGCTGCACGGCACCAACTACTCCGTCGGCTACACCGCCTGGCTGGACCTGGCGCCGGAGGGCGTGTCGAAGGCGTCCGCGCTGGCCGAGGTCGCCGAGCGGCTCGGCGTACCCCGGTCACGCGTGCTGGCGATCGGCGACGGGCGCAACGATGTGGAGATGCTGCGCTGGGCCGGACGCGGGGTCGCGATGGGGGGCGCGCCGCTGGAGGTACAGCAGGTCGCCGACGACGTCACCGAGGACGTGCACCGCGACGGCGTCGCGGTCGAGCTCGGCCGCCACTTCCGCTGAGCGCCGGGTCGTCGAATGGCGCGAAGTGGCTGGGTCGACCCGTGGAGAGTCGACCGATTCGCGCCACTCGTTGCGGTCAGAGACCGCGGCGGCGCCGGCCGAACCCGCGCACGACGGAGCGGACGCCGCGCTGGATCTCGGCGTTGCCGCCGGCACCGGTGCGAGGACCAGGGCGCGGTCCGCCCATGCCGGGGCGTGGGCGGGCCGCTCCGCCGCGCATCGCCCGGCCGCGGGCCATTCCGAGGAATCGTCTGATCATCAGGGGGCTCCCTTCCCGTCTGTGCCTGCTCGGGAGCTGTACCCCGTCTCCCGGCGCGGAACCGGAAAGTGCCCGGTCGCGGGGGGGGGG
>JALZDI010000338.1 GCA_030862655.1 Actinomycetota bacterium
AGGTTCGACGGTCGGCGGTCACACGCCCTCTCAGCCCGCTGCCGCGAGCTCCCGCAGTCCCCGGCCACGCTACCCACCACCACCCGGGCGACCGCAACCCCAGGGACGCCGGCATCAGCCCACCAGGCCGGACTGGTAGGCGAACACCACAAGCTGGGCCCGGTCGCGCGCGCCGAGCTTGACCATCGCCCGGCTGACGTGGGTGCGGGCCGTCGCCGGGCTCACGGTCAGCCGCTCGGCGATCTCGTCGTTGCTCAGACCCTCGCCGACCAGGCCCACGATCTCCCGCTCCCGCTCCGTCAGCGACCCCAGCGCCGCGTGCGGCTTGCGCGACCGGGCGGGCCGCTGCACGAACTCCGAGATCAGCCTGCGCGTGACCGACGGCGACAGCAGCGCGCCGCCGTCGGCGACGAGCCGGATGGCCTGCAGCAGGTCGGCCGGGCTGGTGTCCTTGAGCAGGAAGCCGCTGGCACCGTGGCGCAGGGCGTCGAACACGTACTCGTCGACCTCGAACGTGGTGAGCACGATGACGCGGGTGTCGGTCAGCTCGGGGTCAGCCGTGATCCTCCTGGTCGCCTCCAGGCCGTCGACGCCGGGCATCCGGATGTCCATCAGCACGACGTCGGGCCTGCTCCGCCGGGCCGCGGCGACGGCGGCCAGCCCGTCGGCGGCCTCGCCGGCGACCGTCAGGTCGTCCTCGTTGTCCACCAGCGTGCGCAGGCCCAGCCGCACCAGGTCCTGGTCGTCGACCACGAGCACGCTGGTCACGTCTGCTCCCCTATCGGCAGCCGCGCCCGCACCTCGAAGCTACCCCCCGCGGTCGGCCCGGCGGAGAACGTCCCACCGAGCGACTCCACCCGGCCACGCATCCCCGGCATGCCGAGGCCGCCGGCCCGCTCGGCCTCGGCGGTCCCGCTGCTGGTCACCGTCAGGGCCACGGCGTCAGTCTCGTAGTCCACCTGCACGCGGGCAACCGTGGCCGGGCTGTGCCGCAGCACGTTGGTCAGCGCCTCCTGCACGACGCGGTACGCCGCCAGGTCGACCTGGGGCGGAAGGCCGACGGGGGTGCCGGTGGTGGAGACCCGCACGCTGAGGCCCGCGTGGCTCATCCGCTGCTCGAGGTCGTCCAGCCGGCCCAGACCGGGCAGCGGAGTGCGGGCGTCGGCGTCGTCGGCGTCGCGGCGGACGAGCGCGAGCGTGGCGCGCAGCTCCTCCAGCGCCTCGGTGCTGGTGCGGCTGATCGCGGTGAGCGCGGTCGCGGCCTGCTCCGGCTTCCGGTCGGCCACGTGCAGGGCGATGTCGGCCTGCATCTTGATCGCCGCCAGGCCGTGGCCCACGACGTCGTGCACCTCCTGGGCGACACGCAGCCGCTCGTCGGCGACGCGCTCGCGGACCAGCTCGGCGCGCGATCGCTCGGCAGCGACCCGCGCCTGCCGCACCGAGAGCCCGAGGGCGAAGGGCACCACCACCCAGGCCGAGCCGGGCACCAGGCCGAGGAAGCCGGGCAGGGCGGCGTTGTTGGTGAAGATGTGGGTCAGCAGCAGCAGCATCGCGACCACGCAGGCGGGCAGCGAGGTCCGCAGCGGCAGGTGGCGGGCGGCGGTGTAGACCGCGACCATCAACGACACCAGGATCGGCCCGTAGGTGTAGCCGGCCAGCAGGTACGTCGAGGCGCCGACGGCCGCCAGCGCGAGCACGACCAGCGGCCACGACCGCCGTACAGCCAGGGTGAGCGCGGTCGCGACCACGAGCACGATGCCGTAGCCGTCCAGGGCGCGGTCGGGCTCGACGGCGGCATTCGCGTCGGCGCCCGCGGTGCCGACGACGCCGAACACCGCGAGCGCGAGCGCCAGCAGGGCGTCCCCTGCCAGCCCTCGCCCCGGCCGGATGTGTGGCACCGTCCTCCTCAGCCGATGTCGCGGCGGGTCAGCAGCCACCCGCCGACCACCGTGAACACCACCGTGTACCCGAACAGGACCATCGTCGCCTGTCCGGAGCCCACCAGGCCGTCGACACCCGGAGTGGTCGGGGACGCGCCCAGCGACGCCACCAGCGAGCCGGCGTTGGGTCCGGGCAGCCCCTTCTGCATCTGCGCGACCCAGTCCAGCAGCGGTGCGGCGATCGCCGTGAGCAGGTTCTGTACGGCGAGCAGCCACACCAGGCCGAGGCCGATCGGCATGGCGACCGAGCGCAGCAGCACGGCCAGCAGCACGCCCAGGCTGGCCCACATCGTGGTGACCAGCCAGCCTGCGCCGACGCCGACGAGCAGGTCGGTGGCCGCAGGCCACAACAGCGGCTGGTCCTCGACCACGGCGACGACGGCGCTCGCGGCGGCGGCCACCGCGAACAGCGACGCGACCAGGACCAACGTGCCGAGCGCGACGGCGCCGACCTTCGCGCTGTACACCGACAGCCGCGACGAGCCCTGCGCGAGCACGGTCTTCCAGGTCTCCCAGCCGTACTCGCTGCCGACCACGAGCACGCCGAACACCAGCGCCAGCGCACCGACGAACACCGGCATGCCGCCGATGGCGCTGCCGACGACCTCGCCGGGCAGCATCGCCGGTAGCCCGCGGTCGCTGTTGGGCGGGCCGGAGGTGCCGGCGGCATAGCCGGCGTAGGGCACGAGGTAGGCGAAGGTCAGCGAGAGCACGACCGCGATCGCCAGCAGCAGCCAGCCGGCGGGCCGATGCAGCAGCTTGGTGACCTCGGCGCGGGTGTCATGCCACATGGGTCTCACCTCCGGTGAGCTCGAGGAAGATCTGTTCGAGGTCGGGCTCGTGCCAGCGCAGCTCGCTGACCGCGACGTCGGCGGCGACCAGCCCGGCGTTGACCCTGGCGGCTTCGGCACGGTCGACGCACACGTCGAGCACGCCGTCGACGGCCCGCACGCGGTCCGCGCCGACCATTCGCGCCAGCACCAGCGGCTCGATCCACGCCTCTCCCGCCACGATCGCGCGAATGGCCCGCATCAACACCTCGGCCGGCCGGCTTTTCAGGAGCACGCCC
>JALZDI010000339.1 GCA_030862655.1 Actinomycetota bacterium
GCTCTGCCGGTGGTGCAGCAGCTCGCGGACCTGGTCGGGGTCGAGCAGCCCGGGGATGCCGAGGAAGTCGGCCTCCTCCTCGCCGCCGACCAGCGCGCCGCCCTCGACGCCGTAGTCGCCCCCGTCGTAGACGACGCGGTCGAACGTCGCCTCGCTCTCCACCGCCTCGAACTCAAACTGGTCCGCGTCGGCCGTGCTCTGCTCGGCCTGCGCGGCGGCGACCAGCCGGTCCTCGGCAGCGAAGATGTCGTCCTCGGAGTCCACCCGCCGGCCGAGCACGTGGTCGCGCTCCACCTCCATCTCCGCGGCGAAGCCGAGCAGCGAGCCCACGCTCGGCAGGAACACCGAAGCGGTCTCCCCACGCCTGCGCGCACGCACGAACCGTCCGACCGCCTGTGCGAAGAACAGTGGGGTGGCCGTTGTCGTCGCATAGACGCCAACAGCGAGCCGCGGCACGTCGACGCCCTCGCTCACCATGCGCACGGCGACCATCCAGCGCGCGTCCGAGGCGGCGAACTGGCCGATCCTCCGGCTGGACGACTTCTCGTCCGACAACACCAGGGTGGGCTTCTCCCCGGTGATCTCCCGCAGCAGCCGGGAGTAGGCCCGGGCGCTGTCCTGGTCGGTGGCGATCACCAGCCCGCCGGCGTCGGCCACGTGCCGGCGCACCTCGGACAGCCGCCGGTCCGCGGCCGCCAGCACGGCCGGGATCCAGGCACCGTCCGGCGCCAGCGCGGTGCGCAGCGCGGCCGCGGTCATGTCCTTGGTGAGCGGCTCGGCCAGGTCCGCGGCCACCTCGTCGCCGGCGCGTGTGCGCCAGCGCATCTCCCCCGAGTAGGCCAGGAACAGCACGGGGCGCACGACGCCGTCGCGCAGCGCGTGCGCGTAGCCGTAGGTGTAGTCGGCGACGCTGCGCGGCACCCCGTCGTCTCCGGGTGCGTAGGTGACGAACGGGATCGGGTTGGTGTCGGAGCGGAACGGCGTACCGGTCAGCGCCAGCCGCCGGGTGGCCGGCTCGAAGGCCTCGCGAACCGCCTCGCCCCACGACAGCGCGTCGCCGGCGTGGTGGATCTCGTCGAGGATCACCAGCGTCTTGTGGTTCTCGGTGCGCACCCGGTAGGCCAACGGGTTGGTCGCCACCCCCGCATACGTCAGCGCGAAGCCGACGAAGTCGCGGCTGGAGCGGCCCTGCTTGCCCGTGTAGGCCGGGTCGATCGGGATGCCCGCGACCTCGGCCGCCTCGGCCCACTGCACCTTCAGGTGCTCGGTCGGCGCGACGACCACCACGCGCTCGACCATCCGCCGCTCGAGCAGATCGGCGGCCACCCGCAGCGCGAACGTGGTCTTGCCCGCCCCCGGCGTCGCGACCGTGAGGTAGTCGCGCGGGGAGCGGGCCAGGTAGTCGTCGAGCGCCCGCTGCTGCCAGGCGCGCAGCTTGGTGGCCGTGCCCCAGGCGGCCCGATCGGGGAATGCCGGCGGCAGGTGAGCGGCGTGGCTCACTCTCCGGAGCCGGCGTCGGAGTCGTCGTCGCCGGGTCCGAAGCCGTCCCAGATCTCCTTGCACTCCGGGCAGACCGGGAAGCGCTTCGGGTCGCGGCTGGGCACCCAGACCTTGCCGCACAGCGCCACCACGGGCGTGCCCTCGACCATCGCGGCCGTCAGCTTGTCCTTGGCCACGTAGTGCGAGAAGCGCTCGTGGTCGCCGTCGTCGAGCGTCGGCTGGGTGCGCCGGTCCTCTACGGTCTGCGCGCCGGGGGTCAACTGGGTCACCCGGCGATTCTACGAGACGCCCGCCGGACGCCCGAAGCCTCGGCTGCCCGGGTCAGTTCTGGGTCGGGTCGAGCGGGCAGGTGTGCACGAACGCGAGCTCGCCGGGCTGACGCCGCAGGACCCGGCGCCACAGCACCTCGGCGTCCGGGCAGAGCAGGTCCTCGGTCTCGGCCGAGACGACGTACCACGCACCCTCGGCGATCTCCTCCTCCAGCTGGCCCGAGCCCCACCCGGCGTAGCCGGCGAACACCCGCATGCCGGTGAGCATCCCCGCCAGCAGCTCCGGGGGCGCGTCCAGGTCGACCAGACCGGCCCCGGGGTACAGCGGCCGCCACCCGACCGGAGCATCCTCGTCGTCCTCGGCGAGTACGGCGACCGCGAGCGCGGAGTCGGTGGCCACCGGACCACCGGAGAACAGCACGTCGGGGCCGGTGACCATGTCGGACCAGCCGGGCAGCACCTCGGCGACCGGCACGGTCGTCGGCCGGCTGATGATCACCCCGAGGGCACCGTCGTCGTCGTGGTCGAGCAGGAGCACGACGGTGCGCGCGAAGTTGGGGTCCTCCAGCTTGGGGGTGGCGACCAGCAGCCGCCCGGTCAGCAGGTCGGCACCAGGCATGCCCCCATGATGGCCCACGGCACATCCGGCCGCAGAAGCTATGCCTGCGCTTCGTGGGGTGACCGTTTCCCCAGCTCGGCAGCACCGCGTGCGACCAGCTGTGCGAGCGCCCGCGTCACGGCGGCGTCGCGCTCGAGCGGCAGGATGTGGCCGGCGCCGGGAAGCACGGTCAGCTCCGCCCACGGCATCGCCTGCGCCAGCCGACGGGCGTGCGACGGCGGCGTCAGCCGGTCGCGGTCGCCGACCAGCACCGCGGTGGGCACGGTCTCCAGGGCGGCCAGCGCCGCGCTGCGGTCGTGCCGCATCAGGTCGGTGAAGAAGCCGCACATGGAGTCCGCCGGGGTGGCCACCAGGTCGTCGAGCACCACCCGGTGATCGGCCAGCCGCATCGGCCGGCCCAGCAGGAACCGCCGCACCACCTGCGACTCGATCGTCGGCGGCCGGCGCCGGGTGCGCCGGCTGAGCATCCGCGCCCGGGCCGCGAGCAGGCGTGGCAGCCGGCTGCGCACCCGGGCACCCATCGCCCTCGGCAGCCCGAGCGTGACCCGGTCGAGCTGACCGCCGGAGGTGCTGACGAACACCGCGCCCGCGACCCGGTCGACGAACAGCTCGGGGCGGTGC
>JALZDI010000064.1 GCA_030862655.1 Actinomycetota bacterium
GTGCACGGTACGGATCGGTGTTGCGACCGCGCGCCCTCGTGGGCCTGCGCGGCGCGGGCTTCGCGCACGACGGCGTCTGGTACGCCAAGCGTGTCGAGCACACCCTCGAGATGGGCTTCTACCGCGTCTCCTTCACGCTCCAGCGCGACGGGCACGGCGCAACGAGCCCGGTGCTGCCGAGGGCAGTGTCGTGACGGCCACCTTCTACGGCGTCTACCGCGGTCGGGTCGAGGCGAACGTCGACCCGCTCCAGCGCGGCCGGGTGCAGGTCAGCGTGCCGTCGGTCCTCGGGGAAGGGCGGCTGGCATGGGCCGAGCGGTGCGTGCCTTACGCCGGGAGCAAGGTCGGTGGGTTCGCGGTGCCGCCCGTGGGCGCGGCGGCGTGGGTGCAGTTCGAGGCGGGCGACCCCGACTACCCCGTCCTCGCCGGCTGCAGCTGGGGAACCGGTGAGTCACCCGCCCCGGGCATCCCTCAGGTGCTGCTCTTCGCCACCGACGGGATCACGATCACGCTGAGCACGGTCCCCGGCGCCGGCGGCATCACCGTCGAGGTCGGTGCGCCCGCAGTGCCACTGCCCATGAAGCTGCTGCTCGGGGCACAGGGCATCGAGATGTCCATCGGTGCCTCCTCGGTCAAGCTCGACGGGGCCAAGGTCTCGGTCAACAACGGCGCCCTGGACGTGATGTGATGCCCGGAAGCCTGGTGCACCAAGGGGCGGTGGTGGTCTGTGCCCACGCCGGGCAGGCCATGCCGACCGTGCCGAACCCGCGGGTCACCGTGGGCGGACAGCCCACGGTCCTGCTCGGCGGGCCCTGGACGGTGGCGGGCTGTCCTCTCCCGCCGCCCGCCGGGGGGCCCTGCGTCACCGCAACGTGGACGGTCGGGTCGGTGCGGGTCATCTCCCAGGGGCAACCCCTCGTCATCTCCGGCGGGATGGCGGTCTGCGCGCCGACCGGCGTACCGCTGACCGTCACGGCCGTCCAGCCGAGGGCGGTGGCCACGTGACGCCGGGTCCTGTCCACGTCGCCTTCCCGCTGCGTGTCACCAGCCAGCGGCGTACGGCGCTGGTCGACGACGACGCCTACCTGCGAGGCCTGGTCGAGGCTGTGATCTTCACCCGACCGGGGGAGCGAGTGAACCGGTCCGACTTCGGCAGCGGCATCGACCGGCTGGTCTTCGCCCCGGCCGGCGAGGAGCTGGCCGAGGCCACCAAGGCGCTGGTGCACGGGGCGCTCCAGCGCGCGCTCGGCGACCTGATGCGGGTCGAGGACGTCGTGGTGGAGGTCGACGAGGCCACGCTGCGGGTCAGCGTGGTCTACGTGCCCGTCCTGGCCGGCGCAGTGGGTCCGGAGCACCGCAGCCTCACGGTCAGCGGTGGGATCGGAGCTGCGCCGTGACCGGCAGGGGCACGACGAGAGGACGTTCGACGTGAGCGGCGTCTCGGCCGAGGCCGGCGTCCCGGCGGTCGACCGAGAGGCGCGTCGGGCGATGGTGCGAGCCCTCGACCCCGCCGGGCCGGTCCAGCTCGACGGCATCGACGTCGTGGAGGTGCTGTCCAACCACGCCGGGACCGTCGGCCACGTGCCGGGCGCTCCGCAGCAGCGCACGCTGCTCGTGCAGCTGCTGCGAGGACCGGTGCCCCCCGACCTCGACGCCGACCGGGTCCACGTGCTGGGGGGCGCCCGGGCGGACCCGCGCATCAACCCGGTCCGCGTGCAGTGGGCCCACTCGGCGGCGTCGGTGGCCGGAGGCGTGAGCTCCCCGGCCGTCGCCGACCTGGTAGGGGTGCAGCCGGCGGACCGCACGCTCGTCGCAGCGGCGGTGCCCACGAGCCGCCGTGACCGGGTCCTCGTCGTGCGGACCTCCTCCAGCGGCGACTGGTCGACCTACGTCCTGGCCCTCCTCGGTGCCGGCGGTGTCGGCGTCCCGGAGGGCTTCGACGAGCCGCTGGCCCGTGAGCCGTTCACGTTCACCGTCGACTGCCCGAACCCGCTGGACTGCGCGTGCACACGGGACTGTCCCGTGCCGCCGACGACAAGCCCGCTACTGGACTACCTGGCCCGCGACTACCCGGCGCTGCGCACGCGTCTGCTCGACCGGTTCGCCGAGCTCGTGCCGCGGTGGCGAGACACCAACCCCGCCGACCCGGTGGTCACGCTGCTCGAGCTGTTCGCCTACGTCGGTGACCGGCTCACCAGCTGGCAGGACGCGATCGCGGCCGAGGCCTACCTGCCGGCGGCGCGCCGCCGCCCCTCCCTGCGACGCCACGCACGCCTGCTGGACTACCGGATGCACGAGGGATGCGCCGCGCGGACCTGGCTGGTCTTCACCGTGCCGCCCGGTCCGCCGGTCGCCCTGCCGGCCCGGACACCGGTCGCCGCGCTGACCCCGGGCCGAGGCGGGGGAGGCGTGGAGGATGCCTTGGAGAGCGGCGGGACCGTCTTCGAGACGATCAGGGCGGCCCGGCTCACCGCCGCTCGCAACGCGCTCGCCCTGCACGCCTGGGGAGACGTGGACGGGTGCCTGCCCGCCGGCGCCACAGCCGCGTTCGTCACCCACCCCGAGGACGCCGACCCGCACCTGGCCGCGGGGGACGTACTGGTGCTGGCGCCGGTCGACGAGGACGAGGAGACCGTCAGCGGTGACGAGCCGCGACGACGCGCGGTCCGGCTCGTGTCCGCCCCGGTGGCACACCAGGACCCGCTGGCACCCGGGCGGACGGTGCTGGAGATCGCGTGGGGGCCGGCAGATGCGCTGCGCCACCCCCTGCCGGTGAGCAGGCGACGCCCGGACGGGACCGCCGGTGTCGCCGCCGTGGCCCTGGCCAACTCCGTGCTCGCCGAGCACGCGGCCGGCATCCCGGGACGCTTGCTCGAGCCTCCCCAGGTCCCGGAGGAGGGCAGGTACGCGCCGCGGCTCCCGGTGGCGGGAGTGGCCTGGGTCGACGAGACGGTCGACCCGACGAGCGCCACCTCGGCGGTGGCAGTCGACCCACGTCGCGCACGTGCCGGGATCAGCCTCGACGACGGAGCCCGCACCTGGGACAGCGTGCCGGACCTGCTGGGTTCAGGCCGGCTGGACGCCCACCTCGTCGCCGAGCCCGAGGAGTCCCGGCAGGTCCGCCTGCGCTTCGGCGACGGTGTCGTCGGCCGACGCCCGGCAGCCGGTGACGTGCCGGTTGCGTACGTGCGCGTCGGTGGCGGCGTGGCCGGAAACGTCGGCGCGGGCGTTCTGAGCTCGCTGCTACCCACCCCGTCGGGGCCACCTCCCGCCGGGGTTCGCGTCACCAACTCCCTGCCGGCGGTGGGGGGAGTCGACCCCGAACCCGTGGAGGCCGTGCGCGAGCTCGCTCCGCACGCCTTCCGCTCGCAGCTGCGGGCCGTGACGTCGCAGGACCACGCCGCGGTGGCCGCCGAGGTCGCCGGAGTCCAGCGCGCCGTGGCGCGTCGCCGGTGGACGGGTTCGTGGCACGTGCAGGAGGTGACCCTGGACGTCGTCGCGGAAAGTGGGGGCGGCGCCGAGGTCGGGCGGGAGGTCCTCGGCCGCCTGCGGCAGCGGCGCCTGGCCGGCGTGGACGTCGAGCTCGCCCCGCCGGTACCCGTGCCGCTGGAGATCGTCGTCGGCGTTTGCGTCGCGGACGGGTACCTGCGCACCGACGTGCGGCTCGCCCTGACGAGGGCGATGTCGTCGGGTGTGCTGCCCGGAGGTCGGCGCGGGTTCTTTCATCCGGACAACTTCACCTTCGGCCAGTCCCTCTTCGTCTCCGACCTCGTCGCCGCGGTGATGGCCGTGCCCGGGGTGGCGTGGGTCGACGTCGATGACTCCGAGAGCTCGGGGCTGCGCTTCCGCCGGTTGTGGGCGCCACCGTCCGACGAGGTCGCCCGGCAGCGCATCGACGCCGCGGCACGCGAGGTACTGCGAGCCGACGGTGACCCCAGCCAGCCCGAGAACGGCCGGTTCGACGTGATCCTGCGAGGTGGCGCATGACCTGCCGGCAGCAGGGGTGCGGGTGCGACCCTGTCGTACCGCCGGAGCCAGGGGTCGGGAACGCCCCCGGCCAGCCGGTGCTGGAATGGCGCGTCGCGCCGTACTCGCACACCCTTGCACGGCTGCGCGCCCGGCTGGGCGAGGGGCGGATGCCCCCCGAGGTCCGGGCGCTGGCCGGCAACGACAGCGAGGACCCCGCCGTCGCCCTGCTCGACGCCTTCGCGGTCGTGGCGGACACCGTCTCCTTCTACACCGAGCGGATCGCCCAGGAAGGCTTCCTGCGATCCGCCACCGAGCTGGAGTCGGTGCGGATGCTGGCCCGCACGATCGGCTACGAGCTGCGTCCCGGGGTCTCCGCCGCGGTGGACCTCGCCTTCGACGTCGAGGACGCGCCGGGTGCCCCGACAGCAGTCGACGTTCCCGTGGGAACCCCGGTGCAGTCGGTGCCGGCTGCGGGGCAGCTGCCGCAGACGTTCGAGACCAGCGAGGACCTGCGGGCCAGGAGCGCCTGGAACGTGGTTCCCGGTGTGACCAGCGAACCAGCGGTCCCGGTCTTCGGTGACACCGGCGTGTGGCTGCACGGAACTTCACTCGGGATCCGGCCCGGTGACGCGGTCCTGGTGGTGGGAGAGGAGCGGCGCCGGTTCGGCCGGACGCCCGACCACTCGCGCGCCTCCGGCACGGCGCGGCGCGACGACGAGCGGTGGGAGTTCCGGCCGGTGACCGCCGTGACCGAACCGACCGGCACCCTCACCGGCTGGACATACCTCACCCTGGAGCGGAGGGTCGGCTGGCGTCGCGGCACGCCGCTCACCCCCGCCGAGGGCGTGGTTGTCCATGCGTTCGACCGGCGCGCCAACCTCTTCGGCGCGCAGGCGCCCGACCCCGGGCTCATCACTGGCGCGACGGGCACCGGCGGCGACTGGACCGGCATCGACGACCCGCGCGCACCGGGCTCCGACGGCAACCCCGTGCCGAACGTGATCGAGGTCGACGGTGACCAGGCACGCATCGTGGTCGGGTCGTGGCTGGTCCTGGAGCGTGCCGGCAACGTGGAGCTCTACGGCGTCGAGGACGCCGATCCGTCCGGGGCCGCTCGGTTCGGTGTGAGCGGGAAGCTCACCCGGGTCCGGGTCGACGTGACCGAGAACCTCGACGGCTTCGGTCGACGCGGCACCCGGGTGCACTGCGAGCCGCGCGTCCTGCCAGCCGGTCTCCGCCCGCTCGTCGAGCCGGTGCCGTCGCCCGACAGCCGCCGCATCCTCCGGCTGGCGCCCACCGAGCCGCCCCT
Organism: Actinomycetota bacterium; assembly: GCA_030862655.1. The sequence goes on from JALZDI010000064.1 coordinate 5,279, forward strand.
ACCGGTAGGCCGCCGCGTCGTCGTGACCGGCTTCCCGCCGGGTGGGGTGCCGGAGGACCCGCTCGTCCGCCAGGCGACGTCGCCGCCCCAGGCGGAGGCCGCGACGGTGGCCGCCTGTGTCGTCGAGGCGGGCACCATGCAGGTGACGCTCGACCGCGAGCTGGCCCTTTCCTATGACCCGGCGACGCTGCGGGTCCGGGCCAACGTGGTCGCCGCGACGCACGGAGAGACCGTCGAGCAGGTCCTCGGCAGCGGTGACGCCACGACCACCTTCCAGCGGATGCGGACTCGGCGGGCGCCGCTGACTCACGTCCGCGCGCCGACCGCGTCCGGTGCACGGAGCACGCTGGAGGTGAGGGTGGACGGCGTCGTGTGGCCGCAGGTCCCGTCCCTGGACGCGGCCGCGCCGACAGACCGGGCGCTGGTGGCCCGTGCGGAGGAGGACGCCACCGTGGTGGTCACCTCCGGCGACGGCGTGCACGGCGCCCGGCTTCCGACGGGGGCGGAGAACGTCGCCGCGACCTACCGCGTCGGGATCGGCTCCGCCGGTGCGCTGGTCACCGGCCAGCTCACCCTGTTGCCGAGGCGGCCGTTCGGCATCAGGTCCGTGGTCAACCCCGCACCGGCGCACGACTGGGCCGACTCGGAGGGGTTGACTGAGGCGCGGGTCAACGCGCCGCTGCGGACCCGCACGCTCGACAGGGCGGTTTCGGTGGCCGACCACGCAGACTTCGCCGGAGGCTTTGCCGGGGTGAGCCTCGCCCGTGCCGACGCGGTCTGGGACGGCCGCGAAACCGTGGTGCTGGTCAGCCTGCTGGGGGCCGCGGGCCAAGCGGTGAGCGCGGGACTGGTCGCGGACCTCTCAGCGGCCCTGGTGGCCGCGCGGGACCCCGGCAGTCGGTGCGTCGTGCTGCCCGGAGAGCTGGTGCGGTTCGGTGTCCGCGTCGAGCTCGCCGTGGACCCCACCTACGTCCGGGCCGACGTGGAGACCGCCGTCCGTGACGCCCTCGTCGCCGGGTACGCCGCGCCCGGGCTGCCCTTCACGACCGCGGTGGCGGCCTCCCGGGTCCTCGTGACGGTACGGGCGGTGGACGGTGTCCTGGCCTGTACTGTTCCGCGCCTCGCGGCGGTGACAAGCCCGGTCGGCGCCCCGCCGGTGCTCAGCCCGCCTGCCGGCGACGTCGACCTGCTCTCGCCGCTTCCCGGCCGCTGGGAGAAGGGGCCGCCGGCGCGGCTGGTGCCGGCCCAGGCCGCAGGCCTGGTGCCGGGCGCGGTGCAGATCGGGGTGATGGCCTCGTGACCACACCTCCTCCCGCGCTGCAGCGGCTGCTCGACCTGCTGCCGGTGCACCAGGTCGCCCGGGACCTCGCGGCCGACGGCACACCAGGGCCGCTCACCGCGTTGCTGACCGCTGTCGCCGGCGAGCTGGAGGTCCTCGAGGCGGACGCCCGTCGGCTCTACGACGCCTGGTTCATCGAGACCTGCGAGGAGTGGGTGGTGCCCTACTTGGCCGACCTCGTCGGTCTGCGGGGTGTCCCGCCGGAGATGGGAACCACGGTGAGCCGACGAGCGCTGGTGGCGAACACCGTCGCCTATCGCCGCCGCAAGGGCACCCTGGCCGTGGTGGAACAGGTCGCTCGGGACGTCAGCGGCTGGCCGACCCGGGCGGTCGAGTTCCACCCCCTGCTCGTCACCACCGTCCACGTCAACCACGTCCGCCTCGACCGGCCGGCTGTCAGCGCCGTACGGGCCGCCGCCACGAACGAGCTTGCCGGGGTGGTCAGCCCGCCGAGTGCCCGACGCGCGTTGGACCCGCTGACCCACACGGTCGAGGTGCGCCGCACCGCGGCGCGCCGGGGGCGGTACGGGATCCGCAGCATCGGTGTCTTCCCGTTCCCGGCGCAGACCGCCGTCATCGGCGCGCCCGGCGATGCCACGGCGCCAGCCCACGGAGCCGAGGACGGATGGTCGCGCACCCGCCGGACCGCCGGCTGGCACACCTTCGACCCACTGGGCCGTCCGACACCGCTGTTCGCCCCACCGGCACCCGAGGCTGCCATCGAGTCCCTCGCCGCCGAGGCAGACCTGCCCGTGCCGCTGCGGCCGCGTCGTCTCCTCCAGCTGCTGCGCGCGGCACGCGCCGGCGACCTCGACCCGCGCGATCTTCCGCTGGGCGTGCGGATCGGCACCACCGGCACCGAGCTGCCGCCGGAACGGGTCCGGGTGTGCTCGCTGGAGGACCTCGCGCCCGGCAACGCCCCGCAGGTCATGGTCGACGCGGTCACCGGGCGGCTGCGTGCCTACCGCAACGGCCGCCACTACAGGCCCGCCGTCCTGTTCGTCCGGTACGCCTATGGCACCCCCGCCGACGTGGGCGGCGGTCCCTACGACCGCTCGGTGCGGCATGCCGACGTCCTCGCGTCGGACACCTGGACGGCGCCGGCACGCCTGGCGGGTCCGACGCCCCAGGACATCCAGGTGGCGGTCTCCTCGGCGGCCCCCGCCG
>JALZDI010000340.1 GCA_030862655.1 Actinomycetota bacterium
CCCCTGCCGTCCGGATGGCTGGTGACCGGGCACGGGCACGTGGGCCAGGCGCACCGGACCCGCGGCACGGTGTTCACGTGCAGCGGGCCGAACCCCTTCGGGGGCAGCGCCGACATGGTGTTGGTGGCCGAGGAGCCGGGCACCGGCCTGGGCAGCCGGATGGCCGGGCTCGACCGGCTGGACCCGGGGCCGGGCTTCGACTCCGGCGCGCCGCACGCCAAGGCCTCCGTGGGCGGGCACCCCACGTCGCTGTGGTGCGTGCCGACGGCCGCCAGCGACCGGGCGGTCTACGCCGGGGAGGCGGCCGGGCGGTGGCTGTGGCTGGTCATCCACCCCCAGATCGCCGGTGCGCTGATGATGGAGCCGATCGTGCTCGTCGACGTGCGCGACCTCGGCCGCGAGGTGGAGCTGTTCGCGTACGGCGAGCGTTCGCGCTGGCTCGACGTGTCCTGACGGTCGCTAGGCTGCCCGCGTCGCCCACGACGCCACGACCTCGAGGGAGCCAGCGGGTGCGAATCGACCTGCACACCCACTCCGACCGCTCCGACGGCACCGACGGGCCCGGTGCGCTCGTCGTCCAGGCGGTCGCGGCCGGCCTCGACGTGGTCGCGCTCACCGACCACGACACCGCCGCCGGCTGGCACGCCGCCCGCGCGGCCGCTGTCGAGGCCGGCATCGGCTTCGTGCCCGGCATGGAGATCTCCTGCGCCCACGACGGTGCCGGCGTGCACCTGCTGGCCTACCTGGTCGACCCCGACTACCCGCCGCTCGTCGACGAGCTGCGGCGTGTGCTCGACGGACGGTCGGCCCGGCTGCCGCGCATCCTCGAACGTCTGCAGCGGGTCGGTGTCGAGCTGACGAATGCCGACGTCGATGCCGTGTCGAAGTCGGCCGAGGCCAGGGGGCGCCCGCACGTGGCCGACGCCTTGGTCGCCAAGGGCGTGGTGGCCAGCCGCGAGGAGGCGTTCGAGCGCTTCCTCTCCAGGGGACGTCCCGGCTACGTCGACCGCTACGCCGCCGACCTGGTGCCGATGCTCGGGCTGGTCGCCGCGGCCGGCGGGGTGTCGGTGCTGGCGCACCCGTGGGGCCGGCACAGTCGCCAGGCACTGGGCCCGGACACGCTCGCGCGGCTCAAGGACGCCGGGCTCACCGGGCTCGAGGTCGACCATGTCGACCACGACGAGGCGACCCGGGCCCAGCTGCGCGACGTCGCCGTCGAGCTCGGCCTGCTGATGACCGGCGCCAGCGACTTCCACGGCGAGGGCAAGCTCGACTGCCCGCTGGGCGCCAACACCACCGACCCCGAGCAGTTCGAGCGGCTGCTGGGGGCGGCAGCGGCGGCCGGGGCCGCCTCGGGCCGCCGGACGTCCGCCCCGGTGCTGCCGTGAAAACCGCGCTGCCCCTCCGCTGCTGCTGCGCCGACCGGGGCCCCACGTGAGCTCGGTGGTCGACGCGACGCTGCTCGCGGAGGTGTTCATCACGCTCGCGGTGATCATGGACCCGATCGGCACGATCCCGCTGTTCCTGTCGCTGACCAGCGGCCGCTCGCTGGCCATGCGCGGCCGGGCGGCCTGGCAGGCGGTGCTGGTGGCCTTCGGTGTCATCGTGGCCTTCGCGCTGTTCGGGCGCCAGATCCTGGGCTACCTCAACATCTCGCTCCCGGCGCTGCAGACCGCCGGGGGGCTGCTGCTGTTGCTGGTCGCACTGGAGCTGCTGACCGGCCGGGAGCAGGAGCCTGGCAGCTCGCAGGACGTCAACGTCGCCCTGGTGCCGCTGGGCACGCCGCTGCTGGCCGGCCCCGGCGCGATCGTGGCCACGATGGTGTTCGTCGAGCGCATCGACGCGGTGCCCGACCTCACCGCGGTGATGCTCGGGGTGGTCGGCATCCACCTCGTGCTGTGGGCCACGATGCGGTACTCGGTAGGCATCCTGCGGCTGATCAAGGAGTCCGGGGTCATCCTGGTGACGCGGATCTCCGGCCTGCTGCTGTCGGCCATCGCCGTGCAGCTGGTCGCCGACGCGGTGCGCTCGTTCATCGCGGGCGAAGGCTGATCCGGGCGTGCATTCGCGCAGTCTCGACGGGAAGGGGGAGGAGACCTTCGGGTCGACACGCGCGGATGTCCCAGGGGTGGGTCAGGAGCGGCGGGGCGCCGGCGCGTACGCCGTCGCGAGACGGGCGAGCGCCACCGCGGCGACGAGCAGGCCGAAGTCGCGCAGCGCGACGTCGTAGAAGCCGGGGATCGTCAGCAGGTTGACGATGATGCCGGCGAGCCACGCCGCGACCAGCCAGCCGCCGAAGCGCGGTGCGACGGCGACGACGACTCCGGCCACGATCTCGACGACGCCCACGGCGTACATCGCGTGCTGCGCGGTGCCCGGCACCAGCACGTCGACCCAGGGGGCGAGGTAGGTCGGCCACTCGACGAGCAGGTTGGCGAACTTGTCCAGCCCGAAGAGGATCGGCGCCACCGTGAACACGGTGCGGAGCGCGAGGAAGGCCTGGTAGGCCGGCGTGGAGCGGTCGACGGCGGGTGCCGCCGGTGCGTGGGTAGCCATGGGAGGGGCTCCTTTCTAAGAGCGAGTTTCCTTGAATTTAGAAGCCGCCGGGGGTTATGTCAACAGGGATTGGTTTTAGACTTGGGGTATGCCCGAGGAACAGGACACGCAGGTCGCCGCGGTCGCGGCGCTGGACGAGCCCACCCGGCGCCGGCTGTACGACCACGTCGTACGGCAGCCGCAGCCGGTCAGCCGCGACGACGCGGCCGCGGCGGTGCGGCTGCCGCGCTCCACCGCGGCGTTCCACCTCGACCGGCTGGTCGACGAGGGTCTGCTCGATGTGGCCTACGAGCGCCGTAGCGGTCGCACCGGTCCGGGGGCGGGGCGGCCGGCGAAGCTGTACCGGCGCGGGGAGCGCGAGGTCGCGGTCATCCTTCCCGGCCGGCGCTACGACCTGGCCGGCGAGCTGCTCGCGGCCGCGGTCGAGGACGCGGAGAGCTCCGACG
>JALZDI010000341.1 GCA_030862655.1 Actinomycetota bacterium
TGTCGACGACGTCCACCGGAACCGCGGGCACGTCGACCCGGTGCTCCCGGGTCGCGAGCCGCAGGCCCTGCTGCCCCCGGGTCAGCACCGCCAGCAGCGTGTGCTCGCCCCCCAGCAGGTCGTCGAGCACCGCATCCTCGGACGCGTCGGGCCGCAGGAACGCGGCGTCCTCGTCGCTGAGCTTGACCAGTGCGGCCGCGCCGGCCAGGTCGCGTACGGCGGGCCACGGGTCGCCGACGTCGCCCAGCACCGTCGGCCGCACGTTGGGGTCGTAGCTGACGACCACGCCGGCGGCCTGCGCCCGCCGTACCAGCGCGTGCATGCGGGTCGCGCCGGGCTCGGTCACCGTTCCCAGCGAACCGACGTGCACCGCCCGGCACTCGGTGGCCGGCTCGGCCGTGGGCGGGTCCCAGTGCAGGTCGAAGTCGTAGGTCGCCTGGTGGCGGTGGTCGAGGCGGGCCCGGGCGACCGAGGTGGGCGCGCTGCCGCGTGAGCCGGGGACGAGACGGACGCCGGACCCGTCGAGGTGGGCGGCGATGCGGTCGCCGTATGCGTCGGTGCCGAAGCTGGTGAGCAGGTCGGTGGGTACGCCGAGCCGAGCAAGGGTGACCGCGATGTTGAGCGGCCCGCCGCCGGGTGCCGCCTCGACCTGGCGGCCGTCGGCGGCCAGCACCTCGTCGACCAGCGCCTCGCCGGCGACCAGCACGCGGGCGGTCACGACGTGGCTGCGGGGCCGGGCACGGTGCGGGGGCGGCCGGTCAGCGGGCGTGCTCGAAGTTGACCGCGGCGTAGGAGCGCAGCTTGGACCAGCGGTGCTCGCTGACGATGTTGCGGATCGTGCCGCTGCGCGAGCGCATCACCAGAGAGTGGGTGGTCGCACCGCCGGCGCGGTAGTGCACGCCGCGCATCAGCTCGCCGTCGGTGATGCCGGTGGCCACGAAGAACACGTCGTCGCCGGCGACCAGGTCGTCGGTCCTGAGCACCTGGTCGAGGTCGAGCCCCGCATCGAGCGCCTTCTGCCGCTCGTCGTCGTCGGTGGGCCACAACCGGCCCTGGATCACGCCGTCGAGCGCCTTCATCGCGCAGGCGGTGATGATGCCCTCGGGGGTGCCGCCGACGCCCATCAGCAGGTCGACGCCGGTGTCGGGGCGGGCGGCCATGATCGAGCCGGCGACGTCGCCGTCGGTGATGAACTTGATCCGCGCGCCGGTCTCCCGCACCTCCTGCACGATCTGCTGGTGCCGCTCGCGGTCGAGGATCACCACGGTGACGTCGTCGGTGGTGCTGCCCTTGGCCTTCGCCGTGCGCTCGATGTTCTCGGCGACCGGCAGCCGGATGTCGACGACCTCGGCGGCCTCCGGGCCGGCGACGAGCTTCTCCATGTAGAACACCGCGGACGGGTCGTACATCGCGCCCCGCGGGGCCACCGCGAGCACCGACACGGCGTTGTTCATGCCCTTCGCGCACAGCGTGGTGCCGTCGATCGGGTCGACCGCGACGTCGCACTCCGGGCCGCTGCCGTCGCCGACGTGCTCGCCGTTGTAGAGCATCGGGGCGTTGTCCTTCTCGCCCTCGCCGATCACCACCACGCCGTTCATGCCGACGGTGCCGATCAGCGCGCGCATCGCGTTGACGGCCACGCCGTCGGCGCCGTTCTTGTCGCCCCGGCCGACCCACCGGCCGGCGGCCATCGCGGCGGCCTCGGTGACCCGCACCAGCTCCATCGCCAGGTTGCGGTCGGGGGCCTGGGCGGCCGCCTCGAGGTCGTCGGATACCTGCTGCGCGTGCTCTGGCATGGGCAACACCTCTCGGGACGTGACGACCGACGACGCCGTGATCGTATCGGACCCGCCAGCTAGCCGCAGGTACGGCGCTATGCTTCGATCCATGCCGTATCTGCGGATCAGTGAGGCGGCCGAGCTGCTCGGGGTCAGCGACGACACCGTGCGCCGCTGGGCCGACCAGGGCCGGCTGACCACGGTCACCGCGGCCAACGGCCGGCAGGCCGTCGACGGGGAGGACCTGGCCCGGCTGGCCCAGGAGATGGCCGACTCCCCGGAGGCCGGGGCCGTGGTGGGCCAGTCGGCCCGCAACCGGTTCCGCGGCGTGGTGACCAAGGTCGTCAAGGACACCGTGATGGCGCAGGTGGAGATGCAGGCCGGGCCGTTCCGGGTGGTGTCGCTGATGAGCCGCGAGGCCGCCGACGAGCTCGCGCTGGCGCCGGGGACGGTCGCGGTCGCCTCGGTGAAGTCGACGCACGTGGTGGTCGAGCTGCCGGAGCCCCGATGAGGCTTCCGCGTACGTGGTGCTCCGACGCAACGGCTGCGGCACGGCGGTGCGCCGCGGCGACGACGGTCATGGGCGTGCTCGTCACAGGCGTCACGGGCTGCGCCGGTGCGGAGCCGACGGAGGAGCGCCACACCGCCGGGGCGTCGGGGCGCATCTCCGGCGAGGTGGTGGTGTTCGCCGCGGCGTCGCTGACCGAGGTGTTCGGCCGGCTCGGTCGCGAGTTCGAGGCCGCCCATCCCGGGGTGCAGGTCGCGTTCAGCTTCGGCGGCAGCTCCAGCCTCGGGCCGCAGGTGGTCGCCGGGGCGCCCGCCGACGTGTTCGCTGCCGCCAGCCGGCAGACGATGGCGAGGGTGGCGGCGGGCGGCGCCACCGACCGCCGCCCGGTGCTGTTCGCCCGCAACCGGCTGCAGATCGCCGTACCCCCGGGCAACCCAGGTGACGTGCACGGGCTGGCCGACTTCGCCCGCGACGAGCTCGCGCTGGCCCTGTGCGCGCCGCAGGTGCCGTGCGGCGCGGCCGCGCGCCGCGCCCTGTCCGCGGCCGGAGTCCGGGCCCGCCCGGACACCCTGGAGCAGGACGTCAAGGCGGTGCTGACCAAGGTCGAGCTCGGCGAGGTCGACGCGGGGCTGGTCTACCGCAGCGACGTGCGCGCCGCCGGTGACCGGGTGCACGGCATCGGCTTCCCCGCAGCCGCACAGGCGGTCAACGACTAC
>JALZDI010000009.1 GCA_030862655.1 Actinomycetota bacterium
CCGACCCACCCGGCTGATGCTGCTCGACACCGCCTCGCTCTACTTCCGCGCGTTCTTCGGCGTACCCGACTCGGTGCGCGCGCCCGACGGCACTCCGGTCAACGCCGTCCGCGGGTTGCTGGACTTTATCGCCCGGCTCGTCGGCCAGTACGAGCCGACGCACCTGGCCTGCTGCTGGGACAACGACTGGCGCCCCCAGTGGCGGGTGGACCTGCTGCCCACCTACAAGGCGCACCGGGTCGAGTACGTGGTCGCCGACGGGGTCGACGTCGAGGAGACCCCCGACCCGCTCGAGACCCAGGTGCCGATCATCCTCGACGTGCTGGACGCTCTCGGGCTCGCGGTGGTCGGTGCCGACGGCTACGAGGCCGACGACGTGATCGGCACGCTGTCCGAACGGGCCGCCGAGGGAGGCATGCCCGCCGACATCGTCACCGGCGACCGCGACCTGTTCCAGCTGGTCGACGACGCGCGCGCGGTGCGGGTCCTCTACACCGCCCGCGGCGTCGGCAAGCACGAGATCATCGACGAGGCGGCGGTGGTCCGCCGGTACGCCGTGCTGCCCGAGCAGTACGCCGACTTCGCCACGATGCGCGGCGACAGCTCCGACGGCCTGCCCGGTGTGGCCGGCGTCGGCGAGAAGACCGCCGCCAGCCTGCTGCGCACGTACGGCGACCTGGACAGCATCGTGGCCGCCGCCGCCGACGGCACCAGCACGCTCTCGGCGACGGCCCGCGGCCGGCTCACCGCCGCCGCCGACTACCTGGCGGTGGCCCCGCGCGTGGTCGCGGTGTGCCGCGACCTCGACCTGGGCGCACCGGTGCTCGACCTGCCCTACCCCGCCCCCCGCGACCCCGTGCGCTTCGCCGAGCTCACCGAGCAATGGGGGCTGGGGGGCTCGGCCGACCGGGTCGTCGACGCGCTGATGTCACGTTCCTAGCGGCCGGCCGGTCACACCTGGTGAGAGCGACGACGCAGACTCAGATACTGGGAGGACACCATGGCTCGCATCTCACTCGACCCGCCGCGCACCCTGCTGATGCGCCTCGTGCAGGCCTACTCCCGCCGCCAGTACGGTCAGGTGCTGGACCCGGCGTTGGCGTTCGGCCACAACACCAAGGTGCTGCTCGGCTATCTGCGCTTCGAGCAGAAGGTGGCCAAGTGGAACACCCTCGACCCCGGCCTGAAACACCTGGCGGAGATGGTGGCGGCCGCCCGCATCGGCTGCGAGTGGTGCATGGACTTCGGCTACTGGCTGGCCGACGACCTCGGCCTGCCGATGGACAAGGTCGCCAAGGTCCCGGCATGGCGTGAGCACCGCGACGCCTTCACCGAGACTGAGCTGCAGGTGATGGACTACGCCGAGGCGATGACCGCCACCCCGCCCGCGGTGACCGACGAGCAGGCGGCGCGGCTGCAGAAGGAGCTCGGCGAGGCCGCGTTCGTCGAGCTGACCACGATGGTGGCGGTGGAGAACCTGCGCTCGCGGGTCAACAGCGCCTTCGGCCTCACCGGACAGGGGTTCTCCGACCGGTGCGAGATCCGGCCGACGTCATGACCGAGGTCTTCGAGGAGCACCGGCGCACGCTGTTCGGCATCGCCTACCGCATGCTGGGCAGCGTCGCCGACGCCGAGGACGTCGTCCAGGAGGCCTGGCTGCGGTGGAACGGCGCGCGCGACGACGTCGACAACCCGCGTGCCTACCTCGCCCGCACCGTCACCAACCTGGCGCTCAACCACCTGTCCTCCGCGACCGTGCGCCGAGAGAGGTACGTCGGCCCGTGGCTGCCGGAGCCGCTGGTCACCGAGCCCGACGCGACCGAGGACGTCGAGCGCGCCGAGTCGGTCTCCCTGGCCATGCTTGTCGTCATGGAGACCCTGTCTCCGCTGGAGCGTGCGGTCTTCGTGCTCAAGGAGGTCTTCGGCTTCCCCTACGCCGAGATCGCGCAGGTGCTGGAACGCTCCGAGGCGTCGGTGCGCCAGGTCGGCCACCGGGCACGCTCGCATGTGCAGGCCCGCCGGCCGCGCTACGCCGCGCCCGACGAGGTCCGCGACGTCACCGAGCGCTTCCTGGCCGCGTGCCTCGGCGGCGACCTCAACCAGATGCTGGAGCTGCTGGCGCCCGACGTCACCGCGTGGACCGACGGCGGCGGCAAGGTGCGGGCGGCGCTGCGGCCGCTGCACGGCGCCGACAACGTCGCCCGGTGGCTGCTCGGGGTGATCGCCCGGCAGGTGGAGGCGACCGAGGCCGAGGGCGGCATCGACGTGCGGTTCGCCGACGTCAACGGCCAGCCGGGCGCCGTCATCGTCATCAACGGGCAGCCCGACACGGTGGCGTCGGCCGACGTCGCCGACGGCCGCATCACCGCGATGCGGCTCGTGCGCAACCCCGACAAGCTCCGCGGCGTGGCGTTGCGTCCGCCGGACCGGGCGTCATAGCGCCCCCTGACGGGGCAGCGCCGGTGGCACGGTCAGCGGTCGTCGGCCACCGACGAGTAGGCCACCACACCACGTCGCAGCGCGCCGGCGGCGAGCCGGGCGTTCTTGCGCAGCGGACCGTCGCCGGCCGCCTCGGCGACCTGGTCGGTCAGGTCGAGCAGCTGCTTGACCCAGCGGACGAAGTCGCCGGCCGCCAGGTCGGTGTCGGTGAGCACGTCGTCCAGCGACGCACCGCTGGCCCAACGGAAGGCGCCCCACGCGAACCCGAGGTCGGGCTCGCGCAGGAACTGCAGCCGGTGGTCGCGCTCCAGGGCGTCCAGGTGGCCCCACGTCTCCACCATCTCGGCGAGCACGTCGCGCACCGGTCCGCGCGGCAGCCGCGGCGGTCCGACGTCGTCGGGGCGCCGCGACTCGTAGACCAGCGCCGACAGCACCGACGCCAGCTCGGCCGGGTCCAGGTCCTCCCAGAGCCCCGCCCGCAGGCACTCCGCGGCCACCAGGTCCATCTCGGTGTAGATGCGCATCAGCCGCTCCCCGGCGGGGGTGATGGTGTCGCCGTGCAGGTAGTCCAGCTCCTCCAGCACCTCGCACACCCGGTCGAACTGGCGCGCGATCGTGTTCGTGCGCTGCTCGATGCGGCGGTGCAGCTTCTGCGCCTCCTGGCGCAGCTTGAAGTAGCGCTCGGCCCAGCGGGCGTGGTCCTCCCGGTCCGGGCACTGGTGGCAGGGGTGCGATCGCAGGTCCGAGCGCAGCCGCTGCACCTCGTGGTCGTCGCCCGCGCCGGCGGGCCCGTGGTCGCGCTTGCGGGTGCGGCGCTCCTCGAGATGGCCGGCCTTGGTGCGCAGCGTGGAGGCCAGGTCACGCCGCTGCTGGGCGTTGCGGGCGTTGAACGACCGCGGCACGCGGATGCGCATCAGCGACTGCACCGGGGTCGGGAAGTCGGTCATCGACAGCCGGCGGGCGTGCCGGTCCGCGGTCAGCACCAGCGGGCGCGGTCCGTCGCGCTCGGACCGGATGCCGGGGTCGATCACCAGCGCCAGTCCCGACCACCGGCCTGACGGCACGTTGATCACGTCGCCGGGCCTGAGGTCCTCCAGCGACGCCGCGGCCTGGTCGCGGCGGTCGGCGCGCCGGCGCTTGGCCAGCGAGGCCTCGCGGTCCGAGAGCCGGCGGCGCAGCCCGGCGTACTCCACGAAGTCACCGAGGTCGCACCGGGCCGCCTCCCGGTAGCCCTCCAGCGCCTCCTCGCTCTTGCGCAGCTGGCGGGCCAGGCCCACCACCGCCTTGTCGGCCTGGAACTGCGCGAACGACGCCTCCAGCAGCTCGCGCGAGGTCTCGCGGCCCACCTGGCGCACCAGGTTGACCGCCATGTTGTACGACGGGCGGAACGACGAGCGCAGCGGGTACGTCCGGGTCGAGGCCAACCCGGCCACCGCCCGCGGGTCCAGCCCCGGCTGCCACAGCACCACGCCGTGGCCCTCGACGTCGATCCCCCGGCGGCCGGCCCGGCCGGTGAGCTGGGTGTACTCCCCCGGCGTGATGTCGGCGTGCGTCTCACCGTTCCACTTGGACAGCTTCTCCAGCACCACCGAGCGGGCGGGCATGTTGATGCCCAGCGCCAGCGTCTCGGTGGCGAACACGACCTTGACCAGCCCGTGGGCGAACAGCGTCTCGACGACCTCCTTGAAGGTGGGCAGGAGGCCCGCGTGGTGCGCGGCCACGCCGCGGGTCAGCGCCTCGGCCCACTCGTGGAACCCGAGCACATGCAGGTCCTCGTCGGGCAGGTCGCGCGTCTGCTCCTCGAGGTGGGCGCGGATCTGCACCCGCTCCTCGTCGGTGGTCAGCCGCAGGTTGGCGTTGAGGCACTGCGCGACCGCGGCGTCGCAGCCGACCCGGCTGAAGATGAACACGATCGCGGGCAGCAGACCGGCGCTGTCGAGCCGGTCGATCACGTCGACCCGGTTGGGCGTGTACGCCCGCCGGCTGGACCGGGGGTAGCCGCCCTTGGTCGCGCCACGCCTGCCCTGCCGGCGGTCGCCGGTCCGCCGGGACCGCCAGTCGTCGCGGGCCACCTGCGCCAGCTGCGGGTTGACCCTGCTCTCGGTGCCGGCGCCCTCGTCGGCGAACAGGTCGTACAACCGGCGCCCGACCATCACGTGCTGGAACAGCGGCACCGGCCGGCGCTCCTCGACCAGTGTCGCCGTGTCGCCGCGCACCGTGGACAGCCACTCGCCGAACTCCTCGGCGTTGGACACCGTGGCCGACAGCGACACCAGCGCGACCGACTCGGGGAGGTGGATGATGACCTCCTCCCAGACGGCGCCGCGGAACCGGTCGGCGAGGTAGTGCACCTCGTCCATCACGACGAATCCCAGCCCGGTCAGGGTGGTCGACCCGGCGTAGAGCATGTTGCGCAGCACCTCGGTGGTCATCACCACCACCGACGCGTCGCCGTTGACGCTGTTGTCCCCGGTCAGCAGCCCCACCCGCTCGGGCCCGTACCGGCGGACGAGGTCGGCGTACTTCTGGTTCGACAGCGCCTTGATCGGCGTGGTGTAGAAGCACTTGCGCCCCGTGCGCATCGCCAGGTGTACGGCGAACTCGCCGACGACCGTCTTGCCCGAGCCGGTGGGCGCGGCGACCAGCACCCCCCGACCGGCCTCGAGCTCGGCGCAGGCGTCGAGCTGGAACTGGTCGAGGGTGAACTCGTAGAGGTCACGGAACTCCGCCAGCGCAGGGGTCCGTTGGTCGGCCCGGAACTGCGCGTAGCGCTCCGCCGGAGAGCTCATGAGGCCGAGGCTACGCGGTGGCCGCGGCGGCGAACACGGCACGCGCCTGCGGCACCACCTCGACGGTGAGCGGCAGCATCCCCAGCCGCTCGCCGTCGGCGTACGCAGAGACACCCGGGGCGGCGACCGAGACCCGCCGCACCCGGTGGTGCTCGTACTGGCGGTGGGTCACGTGGGTGCCGCGGAACAGCCGGGGGAAGACCGTCACCAGCTCGACCTTGCTGACCGGCTTGATCACCACCACGTCGAGGAAGCCGTCGTCGACGGTGGCGCCCTCGCACATCCGCAGGCCCCCGCCGTACGACGGCCCGTTGCCGACCGCCACCAGCATCGCCTCGACCTCGCGGCGCCGCCCGTCCAGCTCGAGGGTGTAACGGATCGGCTCGAAGGTGCGCAGCTCAGTGGCGACGGCGAGGTTGTAGCGCATCTGCCCTCGCGGCCAGGTCATCGCGTTGGCCCGCTCGTTGACCTTGGAGTCGAAGCCGCTCGCGAGCACGGTCGCGTAGTAGATGCTCCCGGCTCGCGCGAGGTCCATCTTGCGCACGTGGCCGTCGGCGACCACACCGGCCGCGGCCACCGGGTCGCGCCGCGCCACGCCGAGCAGGCGGGCGACGTCGTTGCCGGTGCCCGCCGGCACCACGCCCAGGGGTACGGCGGACTCGCCCAGCACCTGCAGGGCGAGGTGCACCATGCCGTCTCCGCCGACCACGACCAGGCCGGCGGGGTGGTCCTCCAGCGCCGCCGCCGCCAGGTCGGCGGCCTCGTCGCCGTCACGACCCACCAGCTCACGCACCCGATGGCCACGGTCCCGCAGCGTCGCCGCGGCCGCTCGCCCCGCCCGGGCGCCCCGCCCGCGACCGGCCGAGGGGTTGACCAGCAGCGCAAGCTCGGACGTCACCCGCGGAGGATACGGTACGGCGTGGCGCCGGGCCTCAGAGCCTCAGAGCCGCAGCTGCACCAGGAAGTGGTCGGGGTCGGCGCCGACCGCGCGGCTGAAGCGGCGGACGGCGTCGCAGACCAGGTCGGAGGTGAAGTCCGTGGAGGGCACGGCGAGCGTGGGTCGCCCGTCACGGTCCAGCAGCGCGACCTCGCCGTAGTGCCAGGCCTCGTGCGCCCGGTGCCGGCTCTGCTCGTCGCAGACCGGTTTGGGCCAGGCCACGTCGACGGCCAGCAGGTCGAGCGTCAGCGGCTGCGGCGCGTCGTCGGAGTCCAGCGCCCGCAGCTCGCCGTGGATGGTGCCCGAGCCGTCGTGCTGGCCCACCGGTCGCTCGTCGGTGGCCTGCCACAGGACGTGCAGCCCCGCGAGCCAGTCCGGCAGCTCGAACGGGTCGAGCTCCGGCAGCGGCATCAGTCGGGATCCATCAACGAGCTGGGCCGGTCGTCGTCGGGCGTGTCCTCGAGCTCGAGGACGGACGCCTGGTCGTCGGTGACTCCGGCGAACCTGCGGGCGCGACGCCGGTCGACCAGATGGGCGATCCCCTCGGAGACCATGAACAGCACGGCCATCGGGATCGCCAGCGCGAGCATGCTGAACGGGTCGGCCGAGGGCGTGGCGACCGCGGCGAACACGAACGCCAGCAGGATGAGCCAGCGGCGGGCGTTGGCCAGCTGGCGGGCGGTGACCACGCCCGCGAGGTTGAGCAGGATCACGAACAGCGGGATCTCGAACGCGATCCCGAACGCGATCAGCATCCGCAGCGTGAAGCTGAGGTAGGCGCTCACCTCGATGTAGTTGCCGACACCCTCGGCGGTGAAGGACAGCAGCATGCTGATGCCCTTGGGCAGCACGAAGTAGCCGAGCGCGACGCCGGCCAGGAAGAGCGGACCGGCCACGGCGCTGAAGATCAGCGTCCACCTGCGCTCGTTGCGGTGCAGCCCGGGCATGATGAACGCCCACACCTGGTACAGCCACACCGGGCTGGACAGGACCAGGCCCGACAGGCCGGCGATCTTGAGCTGCAGGATGAACGGTCCGGCGATGGTGTTCTGGATCAGCTTCTCGTCGAGCTCACGGCTGCTGAGGTTGTCGACCGCGTTGCGGTAGGGCTCGACCAGCAGGTCCAGCAGCTGCTCGTAGAAGAACCAGCTGACGACCGTGGTCACCACGACCGCCAGCGCACCGCGGAGCGCGCGCTGACGCAGCTCGCGCAGGTGCGCGGCCAGCGTCATACGCCCGCCCTCGGCGGTCGTGGTCGTGGCTGCGGCCATCCCAGCCGTCGCCGTCAGCTGTCGTGGTGGCGCTTGGCCGGCTCGTCGGCCGACTGGGCGGGCGCGTGCTGCTCACCGGAGGTGATGCTGCGCTGGTCCTCCGGCGTGTCGGAGTCCTCGGACGAGTCGTCCTCGTCGTCGCGCAGGCCCTTGGTCTCGGCCTTGAAGATCCGCAGCGCGCGGCCGGTGCCGCGGGCGAGGTCGGGCAGCTTGGCGGCACCGAAGAGCAGGATGATGACCAGGAAGATCAGGATCCACTCCCAGCCCTGTGGTGTGCCGATCATCGGAATCATGTGCATGGTCTCCTCAGCTCTCGGTGTGACCATCGTCAATGCTACGCCCGGGGGCCCACCGCCCACGGGGAACGGCGAAAAACGCGGCCTTCCATCTGCGTGAACGATATGTCACCGCGCGTAGGCCTGCAGGGCCTGTGTGGCCTCCGCCCGCACCCGCTGCGCGAGGTCGTCGGGGCTGACCACGTGCGCCTGGCCGCCGAGCCGCAGGGCCAGCCGGACCAGCCACGCCGGGTCGCCCACCCGCAGGCGCACCCGCAGCCCGCCGTCGGGCAGGTCCTCGGCGCCCTCGTGCGGGTAGTAGTCGGCCACCCAGCGCGCCGCCGGTGCCAGGTCGAGGGTTGCCAGCAGCTGGTCGGCGGCCGGCTGGAACAGGCCGGCGGACAGGTCTCGCGGCTGGGCCTGCGGAGGCGGGTCGGCCGGGGTCTCGAGCTCCTCGGCCCCGGCGATCCGGTCCAGTCGGAACAGCCGGGTGTCCTCGGTGCGGCGGCACCACGCCTCCAGGTAGGTGTGGCCCTCGGCCACTACCAGCCGCATCGGGTCGACCTCGCGCTCGGTGGTCTCGTCGCGGGCGGGCACGAAGTACGACAGCCACAGCCGCCGACCCCGGTGCAGCGCCGAGCTCACGGTGTCGGTGACCTGCCGGTCGGCGCCGTCGATGCGCACATCGACCTGGTCCAGCGCGGCCACCGCGTCGCCGGCGGCGGTCTCCAGCTTGGCCAGGGCACGGTCGATCGCGTCCCGCTCGCCGCTCCCGCCCACGTCGCGCAGGGTCTTCAGCGCCACGATCAGCGCGAGTGCCTCGTGAGCGTCCAGCCGCAGCGGACGGCCCAGGAAGTCGGTGTTCTCGACGTGCACCACGCCCTCGCCCTCCAGGGCGTCCATGTCGACGTCGATGAGGTCGTCGGGCATCGCGCCGGGCAGGCCGCAGAACCACAGCACGTTGAGGTCGTCCTGGATCTGCTGCTGCGTGACGCCGAAGTCCTGGGCGACCCTGTCGATGCGGACACCGCCCCGCTCGCGCAGGTACGGCACCAGCGCGAGCAGCCGCTCGACCTGCTCCTTGGCGCTGCCGCTCACCGCGCCCCCACCTGCGCCAGCGCCTGCAGCCGCGCCACCACGGCCGCGCGCAGGTCGTCCGGCTGCTCGACGACCACGTCCGAGCCGTGCGGGGTCACCAGGTCGGTCATCGCGGTGAGGCCGCCGTAGGGCACCGTCAGCCGCTCCCACTCGTCGTCGACGGAGGCGACGTCGGAGGCACCGCGCCGCAGGTCGAACCCGCTGCCCCGTCGTACCCGCAGGCTCGCCGTGGCGGCCGGCGGCTGCTCGGGGTCGAGGTTGGCCGCCAGCGCGCGCACGTCGGTGCCCTCCGGGACGGTGTAGGCCCCCGGCCTGCCCGCCGTGCTCACCGTGCCCTCGATGCGCGACAGCCGGAACATCCGCACCGCGCCGCGGTCACGGTCGTGGCCCACGACGTACCAGTGCCCGTGCCAGGACAGGATCCCCCACGGCTCCAGCGTGCGTACGGCGGACGCGGCGCCCGGCCGCCGGTACTCGAAGCGCACCGGCGTGCGGCTGACCACCGCGTCCCACAGCGGGGCGAAGGACCGCTCCGGTGTCGACAGGTGCGGCTCGACGATGCCCAGCGCGCCGGTGTCGACGTCGACACCGCCGGCCCGAAGCTTCATCACCGCCCCCGAGGTGGCCTCGGCCAGGCTCGCGTGCTGCCAGACCCGGGCGGCCAGGCCGACGACCGCGGCCTCGTCGCCCTCCAGCCGGATGTCGGGCAGCTCGAACGCCCGCCGCCTGATGCGGTAGCCGGGCTCGTCCTCGTAGGCCTTGTCGGTGTAGCCGACCTCGATGGGGATCCCCAGCTCGCGCAGCTCCTCCTTGTCGCGCTCGAACATCTTTTCGAACGCGTCCACCGACTGGTCGCGGTAGCCCTCGACGACATCGCGGATCTTGGCCTTGCTGACGTAGGTGCGCGCGACCAGCAGGCAGATGACCAGGTTCATCAGCCGTTCGCTCTTGCGTCCCTTGCCCTGTGCTGCCACGGCTGGACCCCGTCAGCTCACGCCGAGCACGTCGACCACGAAGATGAGCGTGTCGGTGCCCTTGATGCCGCCGGAGGGGTTGCCCTGCGAGCCGTAGCCCTCCTTCGGCGGCACCATCAGCACCAACCGGGAGCCCTTCGGCACGCCGACCAGAGCCTTGTCCCACCCGGGGATCAGCGCGCCGACCCCGACCTGGAAGGTGGCCGGCTCGCCGCGGCTGTAGGACTGGTCGAAGATCTTGCCGTCGGGGTAGATCTGGCCGAGGTAGTGCGCCGTGAGCAGGTCGCCGGTCTGCACCGGCGGACCGTCGCCCTCGACCAGCGTGTGCACGTGCAGCTCCTCGGGAGCGGCCGCCGTCGACCTGTCGGCGGTGAACCCCGTCGGCGTGCCGCCACCGTCGAGCTGCAGCTGCGGGAACGACGCCGGGAGCGACCCGCTGCCGGCCGCGATGCCTTCCAGTGGCTTCGGGTCGCTGGCCTCCTCGACGTCGAACACGAACACCACGGTGTCCTTGCCGCCGACCTTGACCTGCGGGTTGCCCTGCGGGCCGAACAGGTCGGACGGGGGCACGGCGGACACGATCCGGTCACCGCCGTGGCTGCCGACCAGCGAGTCGACGATCCCCGGCGGGAGCCCCTGCGCGCCGTCCAGCGTGAACGTCTGCGGCTGGCCGCTCTCGTAGGTGTTGGCGAACGTGTTGCCGGTCTTGGCGTTGACGGCCACGTAGTTGACCAGCACGGTGGCACCCTGTGTCACCTCGGACCCGTCCCCCTGGGCGAGCACCTCGGTCGTGGTGCTGTCGACCGTGGTGCCCTTGTCCACCTCGACCTGGGGCGCCTTCCCGGGCGGGCCGCTGACGTCGACACCGGCCAGGCCGTCGCCGCCGGAGGCCGACTGGCCGTCGACCGAGTCGTCACCGCACGCGGTCAGCACCAGCGGGAGCAGCAGCAGGGGCACCAGCCGTCGCACGCAGTTCACGCTGCCACCCTAGGTCACGGTCACATCGAGTCGATCAGGCGCTCCACACGCTCGTCGTGGGCCCGGAACGGGTCCTTGCACAGCACCGTGCGCTGGGCCTGGTCGTTGAGCTTCAGGTGCACCCAGTCGACGGTGAAGTCGCGCCGGCGGTCCTGCGCTCGGCGGATGAACTCCCCGCGCAGCCGCGCCCGGGTGGTCTGCGGGGGCCGCGACTTGGCCTCGAACACCGCCAGGTCGGTGGTGACCCGGTGCACGGCGCCGCGCTTCTCCAGCAGGTAGTACAGCCCGCGGTTGCGGTGGATGTCGTGGTAGGCGAGGTCGAGCTGGGCGACCCGGGGGTGGCTCAGCGGCAGCCCGTGCTTGGCGCGGTAGCGCTCGATCAGCTGGTGCTTGATCACCCAGTCGATCTCGCGCTCGACCAGCGACAGGTCGCCGGACTCGACCGCCTTCAGCGACCGCTCCCACAGGTCGAGCGCCCGGTCGATGACGGGGCCGTGCAGGTCCCGGCGGTCGACGAAGTCGCGGGCCTTGGTGAGGTACTCGCCCTGGATGTCCAGCGCGCTGACCTCGCGCCCGTTGGCCAGCCGGACGGTACGCCGGCCGGTCATGTCGTGGGAGATCTCGCGGATGGCGCGGATCGGGTTCTCGATCGTGAGGTCGCGCATCACCACGCCCTCCTCGATCATCCGCAGCACCAGGTCGACCGAGGCGACCTTGAGCAGCGTGGTGGTCTCGCTCATGTTGGAGTCGCCGACGATCACGTGCAGCCGCCGGAACCGCTCGGCGTCGGCGTGCGGCTCGTCGCGGGTGTTGATGATGGGCCGCGACCGCGTGGTGGCGCTGGAGACGCCCTCCCAGATGTGCTCGGCGCGCTGGCTGACCGAGTAGATCGCCCCGCGCGGGGTCTGCAGCACCTTGCCGGCCCCGCAGATGATCTGGCGGCTCACCAGGAACGGGATGAGCACGTCGGCGAGCCGGCCGAACTCGCCGTGCCGGCCCACCAGGTAGTTCTCGTGACAGCCGTAGGAGTTACCGGCCGAGTCGGTGTTGTTCTTGAACAGGTAGACGTCGCCGGCGATGCCCTCGTCGCGCAGCCGCCGCTCGGCGTCGATCAGCAGGCCCTCGAGGACCCGCTCACCGGCCTTGTCGTGGGCGATGAGGTCGACGATGTCGTCGCACTCGGGGGTGGCGTACTCGGGGTGGCTGCCCACGTCGAGGTAGAGGCGCGCGCCGTTGCGCAGGAACACGTTGCTGCTGCGGCCCCACGACACCACGCGGCGGAACAGGTAGCGGGCGACCTCGTCCGGCGAGAGGCGTCGCTGTCCGCGGAACGTGCAGGTGACGCCGTACTCGTTCTCGATCCCGAAGATCCGCCGGTCCACGCCTCAACCTTAGACGCAGTCAGCCGACCGGGGGCGGTTCTTCCCGTCCGTCGTCCCCACCGGTCTCGGACGGCGGCGGCGAGGGCGGCGCCTGGGCGGGCTCGGAGGACGCGAGCAGGCCCGCGAGCCGCTGCCCGGTGAGTCGCCGGAACTTGCGCGGCTGGGTTCGGGTGCGGTCGAGCACGGCGACCTCGAGCTGCTCGGCCTGCAGTCGCCGTACCTGCTGGCCGTCGTGTCCGAGGGCGTCGACCGCCAGGCGCACCGCCTGCTCCAGCGGCAGCCCGCTCTCATAGCGCTCGCCGAGGTAGCCGCTGACCAGGTCGGCGGAGCCACCCATCACCGCGAAACCCTGCTCGTCGGCCACCGATCCGTCGTAGGTGAGCCGGTAGATCTGGTCGTCCTCGGCGCGGTCGGCGATCTCGGCGACGAAGATCTCGATCTCGTAGGGCTTCTCGCCACCGGAGGAGAAGATCGTGCCCAGCGTCTGGGCGTAGGCGTTGGCCAGCCCACGGCCGGTGACGTCGGTGCGGTCGTAGGAGTAGCCGCGCAGGTCGGCCAGGCGCACGCCGGCGATGCGCAGGTTCTCGAACTCGTTGTACCGGCCCACCGCGGCGAAGGCGATCCGGTCGTAGATCTCGCTGATCTTGTGCAGCGCCTGGGAGGGGTTCTCGCCGACGAACGCGATGCCGTCGGCGTACTGCACCACCGCCACGCTGCGACCTCGGGCGATGCCCTTGCGGGCGAAGTCGGCCCGGTCCTTCATCTGCTGCTCGGGCGAGACGTAGAACGGGACGGTCACGGTTCCCCTCTCGGTGGGCGGCTCGGATCGGCGGGTCGGTCGGCTGTCGGTGCCGTCAGCTCAGCGGGGCGGCAGGGCCGTCGGCGCGGCGCAGCCGGCTGCCGACGACCTCGTCGGCGAGGGCGCCGACCTCGTCGTCGGACATCCTGGCGTAGCCGTCCTCGGTCACCACGGCCACCACCGGGAAGATCCGCCGGGCCAGGTCGGGACCGCCGGTCGCGGAGTCGTCGTCGGCGGCGTCGTACAGCGCCTGCAGGGTGGCGGTCACGCAGTCGCGCTGGATGAAGTCCTCGCGGTAGAGCTTCTTCAGGGACCCGCGGGCGAACACCGACCCGGACCCGACGGCATGGAACGCGGTCTCCTCGTAGCGGCCACCGGTCACGTCGTAGGAGAAGATCCGCCCGCCGGCCTTCTGCAGGTCGAAGCCCGCGAACAGCGGCACCACCGGCAGGCCCTGCATGGCCATCGGCAGGCTGCCGCGGATCAGCGTGGCCAGCCGGTTGGCCTTGCCGTCCATCGACAGCGTGGTGCCCTCGATCTTCTCGTAGTGCTCCAGCTCGGTCTGGAACAGCCGGACCATCTCCACCGCCAGCCCCGCGGTGCCGGCGATGCCGACGCAGGAGAACTCGTCGGCGGGGAAGACCTTCTCGATGTCGCGCTGGGCGATCACGTTGCCCATGGTGGCGCGCCGGTCACCGGCCATCACCACACCGCCGGAGAAGGTCGCGGCGACGATCGTGGTGCCGTGCGGCGCCTCGGGGGCTACGGCGCCGGCCATGCCGCCGGAGCCGCCCGGTGACGTCCGCCGTCCCGGCAGCAGGTCGGGCGCGTGCTCGGACAGGAACTCCGAGAACGACGAGCTGCCGGGCGTGAGGAACGCCGTCGGCAGCCGGCCGATGTCCGCTGTTGGGGGATGCACGTGGTCTACTCGCCGCCCTTCTGAACGAAGCCTCGGACGAACTCCTCCGCGTTGGTCTCGAGCACGTCGTCGATGTCGTCCAGGATCGCGTCGACGTCCTCGTCGAGCCTCTCCTTGCGCTCGGCGACCTCCTCGGTGGTCTGGACGTCGTCTGCCTCGTCGGTCTCAGACGACTTGCGTGTGGTCTTGTGCTGCTGGCCACCCTCTCGTGCCATCTGCCCACCTCCGGTGCGTGAGGTCGTGCTCCCGACCATCTACCCCGACCCTACCCGGGCGGGGCGGTGATCGGTGGCGACATTCAGGAGCCGGTGATCGCGCGGACGAGCGCGTCGGCGGTGTCGCAGCGGTCCAGCAGGGCGGCGACGTGGCGCTCGGTGCCCCGCAGCGGCTCCATCGTGGGCACCCGCTGCAGCGAGTCGCGGCCGGGGAGGTCGAAGATCACCGAGTCCCACGAGGCCGCGGCGACCTGGTCGGCGTACTTCTGCAGGCAGCGGCCCCGGAAGTAGGCGCGGGTGTCGGTCGGCGGGTGCCCCACGGCGCCGCTCACCTCCTCGTCGGTGAGCAGGCGGTCGACCGAGCCGTGCCGGACGAGTCGGTGGTAGAGCCCCTTGTCGGGGCGGATGTCGGCGTACTGCAGGTCGATCAGGTGCAGCTTGGCGTGGTCCCAGTCGAGCCCGTCGCGGTCGCGGTAGGACTGCAGCAGCGCGAGCTTGGCCACCCAGTCCAGCTCGCGCCGGCACTCCATCGGGTCGCGCTCGAGGCGGGTCAGCACCGACTCCCACCGGTTGAGCACGTCGACGGTCTGCTCGTCGGCGTCGGCGCCGTAGCGGTCCTCGACGAACTTGCGGGCCTGCTCGCAGTACTCCAGCTGGATCTGGACGGCGGTCATCCGCCGCCCGTCCTTGAGCTCCACGAGGTGCTGCAGCGAGGGGTCGTGCGACACCTCGTGCAGCGACCGGACCGGCTTGGCCAGCGCCAGGTCGGCGGACAGGAACCGCTCCTCGATCATCGCCAGCACCAGCGAGGTCATGCCGACCTTGAGGTAGGTGGAGATCTCGCTGAGGTTGGCGTCGCCGATGATCACGTGCAGCCGACGGTACTTGTCGGGGTCGGCGTGCGGCTCGTCGCGGGTGTTGACGATCGGGCGCTTGAGCGTGGTCTCCAGCCCGACCTCGACCTCGAAGTAGTCGGCCCGCTGGCTGATCTGGAAGCCGTGCGAGGAGCCGTCCTGGCCGATGCCGACGCGCCCCGCGCCGCAGATGACCTGCCGGGAGACGAAGAACGGCGTGATGTGGCGGACGATGTCGCCGAACGGCGTCTGCCGGCGCATCAGGTAGTTCTCGTGCGCGCCGTACGAGGCGCCCTTGTTGTCGACGTTGTTCTTGTACAGCAGGATCGGTCGGGCGTTGGGCACCGCGGCTGCCCGGTGCGCGGCGTCGAGCATGATCAGCTCGCCGGCCTTGTCCCAGCGCACCACGTCGCGCGGGGTGCGACACTCGGGGCAGGAGTACTCCGGGTGCGCGTGGTCGACGTAGAGCCTGGCCCCGTTGGTGAGGATGACGTTGGCCAGGCCGAGGTCCTCGTCGGTGAGCTGGCTGGGGTCGGCCACCTGCCGTGACA
>JALZDI010000342.1 GCA_030862655.1 Actinomycetota bacterium
GTGCGCGCCCGGTGGGCCACCGGGCTGGTCGCGGCCGGGTCGCCGCGCGGCAACGAGATCCTGGCGCACGCCGCCACCCGGCTAGGCGTGGCGATGGCAGCGAATGCGGTCGAGGTGGAGCGCCTCGACCCACTCGTCGTGAGGCGGCAGGTCGTCGGTGGGTCGGTGCTGGAGGAGATGCGCCTGGACGACCCAGTCGCCGTGCTGTCGGTGGCGGGCCATGCGTGCGACCCGGCCCCGGCCGAGCAGCCGACCCGGCCCACCCTCGCGGCGTACGCGCCCGCGCTGGAGCAGGGTGACCTGCGCGCCCAAGTGGCACGCATCGAGCCGGCAGCGGCCGAGGACACCTCGGCGCTGACCAGTGCGCGGGTGGTCGTCGGAGCCGGCCGAGGGGTGGGATCGGCCGACGGGTTCGGCGACCTGCTGGAGTTGACCAAGCTGCTCGGCGGGGCGCTGGGCGTCTCGCGGGTGGTGACGAGCCTGGGGTGGCGACCTCACCACGAGCAGGTCGGACAGACGGGGAGCCGGATCTCGCCGGACCTGTACCTGGCGTGCGGAATCAGCGGCGCCATCCAGCACTGGGCCGGATGCCAAAGCGCCAAGACGGTCATCGCGATCAACACCGACGCCGACGCGCCGATGGTGACCAAGGCCGACTACGCCGTGATCGGCGACCTGCACGAGATCGTGCCCGCTCTCATCGACGAGATCCGCAGCCGTCCTGGCGCCGCAGCCGCCTCCTGACCGCTTCAGCCTCTACGGCACGCCCGAAGGATCCGCCGGGTCTGCAGCTGCGTGCTGACGTCACAGGAACGGCTGGACACCTCTGAGCCGGGAGGCCCACGGCCGACTGCTTGACCGTTGGGCCCGGCGACGGCAGAGGTTGACCGTCGGTGGCGGATGTGGGGAGGTTGGGAAACCGCCGCCTGCAGGATCGCACGCGCGTGTGTCGCATGTCCGAGGAATCGGCTGAACAGACAGGGGCGGAGCGGCGGAGCCCCGACCAGAGGTCAAGGGGTCGTGGGTTTCGCCGGCAGTGATGGACGTTGACGTGATCATCGTGGGAGGCAGAGCCTGCAGCCGCTGCGCTACCGAGGCCTGCGTCGAGCGGTTCGAGGCGGCCAGCACCAGCCCCGTCGGGCTCCCGTCTTCCGGTTCGGCGGGATGCATTGTGTCGCTGGACCAGCCATGCGGACCCGCCGACGACCACGAACACGCAGGTGGCGGCGAGTGCGACCCACGGTGGCTCGACACCGTCGCCGTGTGCCTCGCTGGCGCGGCTCAACGCCATTCCCAGTGCGGCGACCAGAACGGCGGCCCCGGCCGCCGCACGTACACCGTGGGGCCCGGCGACGTCCACCGCGACTCGACCTGCGAGAGCCATGCCGGCGCCCAGCGCCAGCAACGGTCCGGCCAGGTCGAGCATCGGCGGCACGGCGGGCAGCCATTGCAGGGCACCGGCGGCGACGATTGCCACGAGGGTGCTGCTCATGACCAGGCCGAACGCGGCGACGGCCGCGGTCAGCGTGGCGCCGATTCCCGTTCCTACCGCAGAGCCGCGGTGCGTGTTCGAGGTGGTCATGGGCCGCCTGCCTCCTCGAAGAAGAATGCGATGTAGCCGGCGGTCAGCCGCTGTGTCTCGCGAAAGTGTGCGGCGGTCCGCCACCAGGCACCCACGCCCCCCGGCTGACCGCCGACCGGCAGCGCGGCGTTGACGACGAGCTCCGCCGCTCGGTGTGCGCATTCGTCGACCCAGCCACGGGTGTGGTCGCTGGACCAGGCCGGGCCTCCGTGTCCCGTGGTGGCGCGGAAGTCCTCCCGGTACAGGCCGCCAGACGACACCGTCATGGCCCGCTGGTGGTGCAGCGCCCATTCTTCGTAGCGGCGGTGGTTGGGAGCGAAGACGAACTGGTGCGGCGGGGCACAGGCATCGTCGACCAGGTGTACGGCAGCACCGAGCCGGTACATCGCTCGCGACGCGTCTCCCTCCCTCCAGGCCGCCAAGGCCCTGGCGTACTGCGCCTCCGCGAACATGGCTGCCGACGGCCCGGCGATGAGCCCCTTGCCGGAGTGCGTCCACCAGTTGAAGAAGTGATCGGGCATCTGCGGCTTCAGCCTGCGATCCGCGTCCCTGGCACCGAGCTGCATCCGCCACAGATAGGTCGCGCGCGGTGGGCCGGCCGGGTCAGGACTGTGCAGGAACCGGGCAATCGCGGTGTACCCGTCGTTGCGCAGGATGACCGATGCGCGGTGGATCAGGAACGCGTGCGTATCGGCCCGCTCGACGACTCCATCGCCCGCCACCATGGCCGCGGTCGCCGGGCCGGGTTCGTCCACCGACCAGGCGCTGGCCGGAGCAGCGCTGCCGGCTACCAGCACCCATGCCCCGCCTACCGCAGCCGCGGTGCGCCAGGCGCGCGCGTGTGTGCACACCCCACCGGCCACCACACCGGCCACGAACGGCAGGGCGAGCGTCGCGGGGGTCGGGACCACGGTGACGGCAGTGACCGCCGGTGGCGCAGCCAAGAGGAGTGTCGCTGCCGCCGCGGCGGCCGGCCACGTCGACCCACTCAGCGCCCGTGACACCGGGACCGCGGACCAGCCCGCCAGCAGCCCGACCAGTTGTGCCAGCAGTGGGGCGGCTGCTGTCCCGACGCCGTACTGCTCGACCAGTAGGGTTGCGACGCCCAGGCCCGTAGCGGCCGTGGCGGCCCGCGTGCGAGAAGGCCTGGAGCGCGGCGATGGCGACGTGTGCGGTTCGACGACGTTCGGCACGACTGCTCCCGGCGATGCTGACGATGACGCGGTCGCCCCAGCGTGCTGCGAGGTTGATGAGAGGCCGATGAGTAGCGTCGAAGCCGGCTGTCAGGAAAGGGAGGGGTTCAGCCACGTAGCGAGTGCGGCCACAGGCGGCGGGACAGGACCGCGTTGAGCTCGGCAGCGAGCAGCAGCAGACGCGTCTGCAGGTACAGCCAGGACAGAAGCCCGATCACG
>JALZDI010000343.1 GCA_030862655.1 Actinomycetota bacterium
CGCTGAGCGTGGCCGCTTCACGGGGGAGTCGCCCGAGCTGCTGCGCGACTACTTCTACGAGATGACCCTGATCCGCCGCTTCGAGGAGCGCGCCGCGCAGGGCTACACGCAGGCCAAGATCGGCGGCTACTGCCACCTCAACCTCGGTGAGGAGGCCTCGGTCGTCGGCCTGATGCGCTCGCTGCGCAAGACCGACCTGCTGTTCACCAACTACCGCGAGCACGGCTACGCCATCGCCAAGGGCATCGAGCCCGGCCGCGTCATGGCCGAGCTCTACGGCCGCACCACCGGCACCTCCAAGGGCTGGGGCGGCTCGATGCACATGTTCGACGTCGAAGCCGGTCTGCTCGGCGGGTACGGCATCGTCGGCGGTCAGATCCCGCTGGCCACCGGTGCCGCGCTGGCCATCGACTACCGCTCCGGTGACCAGGTCGTCATGTGCCAGATGGGCGACGGCACCACCAACATCGGCGCCTTCCACGAGGCGCTGAACATCGCCGCGCTGTGGAACCTGCCGGTCATCTTCGTGGTGATCAACAACCAGCTCGGCATGGGCACCACCGTGGAGAAGTCCTCGGCGGAGTCGGAGCTGTACAAGCGGGCTTCGGCCTACCGGATGCACGGCGAGCGGGTGGACGGCAACGACGTCCTCGCGGTCCGCGACGCGGCTTCCCGATTGGTCGAGCAGGCCCGCGAGACCGGCCGTCCGGCGCTGCTGGAGCTGGTCAGCGAGCGGCTCAAGGGCCACTCCGTGGTCGACCCGGGCAAGTACCGCGACGAGGAGTCGATGGAGAAGGCCAAGCAGGCCGACCCCGTCGCCAACTTCCGCGCGGAGCTGATCAACGCCGGTGTCCTCGACGAGGACGCCGCGGTCGAGCTCGAGACCAAGGCGCAGGCCGAGGCGGACGCCGCCGTGGCCTTCGCCGACGACAGCCCGCACCCCGACGTCGAGACGCTGTTCGACTACACCTACGCCACGCCGGTCGCCAACGACTCGCGACGGCTGCCCGCCGACCCGCTGTTCGTGCACAACTGACGGGTCGAATCCTCAAGTCCCCTTGCGGTTTTTGCGACACCCCGCCACACGTATCGCAACCCGGTGACCGGGGTTTCTCGACGCCAAACGGGAAACCCCGGTCCTCGGGCCGCTCTTGACCGCTGTCCAGGAGAAATCCCTTGGCCCTCATGACCTATCGCCAAGCGCTGCACGACACCCTCCAGGAGGAGATGCGGCGCGACGAGGACGTGCTCCTCATCGGCGAAGAGATCGGAGTCTTCGAAGGCTCCTACAAGATCACCGCCGGCCTGCTCAAGGAGTTCGGCGAGAAGCGCGTGCGCGACACCCCGATCGCCGAAGAGGGCTTCGTCGGTGCGGCCGTCGGCGCCGCGATGCTGGGCCTGCGCCCGGTGGTCGAGCTGATGACGATCAACTTCTCGCTGGTCGCCCTCGACCAGATCGTCAACCACGCCGCCAAGATCTACGGCATGTTCGGCGGCCAGACCAGCGTCCCGATGGTGCTGCGCACCCCCGGCGGCGGCGGTCAGCAGCTGGGCGCCACCCACTCGCAGAACATCGAGCTGTACTACGCGTTCGTGCCGGGCCTGAAGGTCGTCGCGCCGAGCACGCCCGCCGACGCCAAGGCGCTGCTGCTGGCCTCGATCCGGGACGACGACCCGGTGCTGTTCCTGGAGAACCTCGCGCTCTACAACACCAAGGGCGAGGTCCCGGACGTGGTGGAGCCCGCCGAGATCGGCAAGGCGAAGGTGACCCGCGAAGGCACCGACATCACGATCATCGGCTACTCGCGGATGGCCGTGGTCGCGCAGCAGGTCGCCGAGAAGCTGCACGACGAGCAGGGCATCAACGCCGAGGTCATCGACCTGCGCAGCCTGCGCCCGCTGGACCGCGACACCGTGGTGCAGTCCGTGCGCAAGACCGGCTGCGCCGTGGTCGCCGAGGACGACTGGCTGACCTACGGCATCGGCGCGGAGATCGCGGCCTCGATCTCCGACGGTGCCTTCGACTACCTCGACGCCCCGGTGCGGCGGGTCGCGGCGGCCGAGGTGCCGCTGCCCTACGCCAAGCCGCTGGAACGTGCCGCCCTGCCGTCCGCGGAGTCGCTGACCACCGCCGTTCACCAGACCCTGGACGCGGTGGGCCGCCGCCGCTGAGTCCCGTGCTCACCCGAGGAAGACGATGACTGACATTCAGATGCCGAGGCTCTCCGACACCATGGAGGAGGGCGTGATCGCGAACTGGCACAAGCAGGTCGGTGACAAGGTCGCGCGCGGCGAAGTGGTGGCCGAGATCGAGACCGACAAGGCCCTCATGGAGCTGGAGGCCTACGACGACGGGGTGCTGGAGAAGATCCTGGTCGAGGCCGGAACGACCGTTCCGATCGGTGAGCCGATCGCGGTCCTCGGCGACGGTTCCGGTTCCGCCGCCGAGGCGGCTCCGGCGCCCGCCGCACCCGCTCCGGCCGCAGCCGAACCGGCAGCCGAGGAAGCGCCCGCGGCTCCGACCCCGGCCGCTGCTCCGGGGGGGACCGCGGCCCCGGCGGAGTCCGGGAGCAAGCCGAAGGCCTCGCCGCTGGCCAAGGCCGTCGCCAAGGAGAAGGGCGTCGACCTGGGCACCGTGCAGGGCACCGGCCCCGGTGGCCGCATCATCCGCGCCGACATCGAGGCCGCGGCCTCGGCGGCTCCGGCCGAGCCCACCCCGGCTCCGGCCGCGCAGGCCAGCGCTCCGGCCGTCGTCAACGACGACGTCGAGGAGATCCCGCTGTCCAACATCCGGAAGGTGACCGCCAAGCGCCTGACGGAGAGCAAGCAGAACGCGCCGCACTTCTACCTGACCAGCGCCATCGACGTCACCGAACTGCTGGAGTTCCGGGCGAGCCTCAACGAGCGCCTGCAGTCGGCCGGTGGCCCGAAGATCAGCGTCAACGACCTGATCGTCAAGGCCGTGGCGACCTCGCTGCGCGCCAACCCGGC
>JALZDI010000344.1 GCA_030862655.1 Actinomycetota bacterium
GCGGATCGCCGCGGACCTGTTCGCGCTGGCGCGCGAGCACGGCCTGCTCGCCCACGACGCCACGCTGCTGCGCGCGGAGCTCGCGGTCGAGGTCGGCGACCGGCTGTTCCAGCTGGCGTTCGAGGACACCCTCGAGGGC
Organism: Actinomycetota bacterium; assembly: GCA_030862655.1. Next base: position 140 of record JALZDI010000344.1, read on the forward strand.
GACCCCGCGGTGATCGAGGAGGGCATCGACCTGGTGTGCCGCTACCTGGAGCCCTACGCACGGCGCGCGCGCACCGGCCGCGGAACGAGCCGGCCCGAGGGCCGGCGATGAGCGTGTACGACGAGCCGCGCCGAGCGGTCGCGGCCGCGTCGCGCTCGCTGGCCGAGGCCGGCCTGCTGATCGGTACGGCGGGCAACGTCAGCCTGCGCGTCGACGACGCGGGGGCGGGTGGGGGAGACCGCCCCGGCCACCTCGCGGTGACCGCGACCGGCGCGGTGCTGGCCGAGGCCGACGTCGACGCCGTGTCGGTGGTGGACCGGTCCGGCCGGGTCGTCGCCGGTGACCTCGCGCCCACCTCCGAGGTCGACCTGCACCTGCGGGTCCACGACCGGCACCGGCCCGGGGCCGTCGTGCACACCCACGCCCCGGTGGCGACCGCGCTCGCCTGCGTGCTCGACGAGCTGCCCTGCATCCACTACCAGCAGATGGTGTTCGGCGGTGCGGTCCGCGTCGCGCCGTACGCCACCTTCGGCACGCCCGAGCTGGCGGCCGGGGTGACGGCGGCGCTCGACGGGAGGTCGGCGGCGCTGATGGCCAACCACGGCTCGGTCACCCTCGGCGACACCCTCGACCAGGCGGTCGACAACGCCCTGCTGCTGGAGTGGCTGTGCACCGTCTACCGGGACGCCGCCGCGGTGGGCGACCCCCGCGTGCTCGACGCCGAGCAGCAGGACGCGGTGGTCGCCGCCGCCGGCGAGCGCCGCTACGGCAGCACGCAACCGGCCACGACCCGGAAGGGACGCTGATGGACCCGATGAACGTGATCACGCTGGGGGTGCACGTGCTGGACGTGCACGTCCGCCCGGTGGGGTCGGTCCCGGACGGCTCGCAGGGGCAGATCGTCGACGAGATCCGGATGTCCCCGGCCGGCACCGCGGGCGGCACCGGCCTGGTGCTGGCCAAGCTGGGCGCGCGGGTGCGCTGCTTCGGCGCGGTCGGCGCCGACCCGCTCGGCGACACGCTGGTCGCGATGCTGACCGCGGCCGGCCTCGACACCACGCACCTGGTGCGCAAGCCGATGGGGCAGACCTCGGCCAGCGTGCTGCCGATCCGCCCGAACGGCGACCGCCCGGCCTGGCACTGCATCGGCGCCAACGGCCTCTACACCCTCGACGACGTCGACCTCGGTGCACTCGCCTCGGCCAGCCACCTGCACCTCGGCGGCCCGGAGTTCCTCGGTGGTGAGGCCGCGGGCCGCATCCTGGCGGCGGCGCGGGAGGCGGGCGCGGTCACCTCGGCCGACCTGCTCGCCCCCGGCGAACCCGGGATCCTGGCGTGGGTGGCCGACGCGCTGCCGCACCTCGACTACCTGCTGCCCAACGAGGACCAGGTGCTCGGCCTCACCGGCGCCGGCACGCTGGAGGACGGCGCCCACCGGCTGCTCGCGCACGGCGTCGGCTGCGTGGCCGTCACCCGCGGCGCGCAGGGCGCGCTGGTCCTCACCGAGGACGAGCGCGTCGAGGTGCCGGCCTTCGACGTCGACGTCGTCGACACCACCGGCTGCGGAGACGCGTTCTCGGCGGGCTTCCTGCGCGCCCGCTGGGAGGGCCGGTCGCTGCGTGAGGCCGGCGTCTACGGCGCCGCCACCGCCGCGCACGTCGTCCAGGGGCTGGGCACCGACCACGGGGAGTACGACGAGGAGGTCGTCGCCGCGTTCGTCAGCGCTCCTCCAGGGTGTTGACCATGAAGTTCGCCGCGTGCTCGAAGTAGGCCCACAGCTGCTGCTCCAGCTCGGGTGCGAGCCCCTCCTCGACGGCGTCGTCGAGGGCGGCCCGCATGTGCGCCATCCAGTGGTCGCGCGCCTTCGGCGTCACCGCGAACGGTGCGTGCCGCATGCGTAGCCGCGGGTGGCCACGCTGCTGCTGGTAGGTCTTCGGACCGCCCCAGTACTGCTCGAGGAACATCCGCAGCCGCTCCTCGGCGCCGGTCAGGTCCTCCTCGGGGTACAGCGCGCGCAGGTAGGGGTCCTCGCTCACGCCCTGATAGAAGCGGTGCACGAGGCGCTCGAAGAACGCGTGCCCTCCCATCGCGTCGTACAACGTCACCTCGGCCGGTCGCTCAGTCACGAGGCCATTGTGGGCGTCCCCCGCCTGGCCCCCCGCAGAGGGGTGTCGGCGAGGATGGGGCCATCCGACCAACGAGGAGGAACACATGAGTGCGACGCGCACGGCGAAGACCCACTGGGAAGGCACCCTGTTCGAGGGCTCCGGCACCGTCACGCTGGAGTCATCCGGGCTGGGCACCTACGACGTGAGCTGGCCGGCACGCGCCGAGGAGCCCGGCGGCAAGACCAGCCCCGAGGAGCTGATCGCCGCCGCACACTCCTCCTGCTTCTCGATGGCGCTGTCGAAGGCACTCGCTGACGCGGGTACGCCCGCTCAGGCACTGGACACCCAGGCCGACGTCACCCTCGTGCCCGGCACCGGCATCACCGGCATCACGCTGACCGTGCGTGGTCAGGTGGAAGGCGCGAGCAACGACGACTTCGTCAAGGCCGCCGAGGCCGCCAAGACCGGCTGCCCGGTCTCGCAGGCGCTCGCCGGCACCACGATCACGCTGGACGCTGAGCTGGCCTGAGCTGGCCTGAGCTGGCTCAGTGGGCCCCGGCGGGCTGCCGTCCGTTGGGCGACGGCGCCTCGTCGGGGTTCCCGCGGTGCCAGACGACCCGCTGCGGTAGCGGGATCTCGATGCCCTCGGTGTCGAAGCGCTCCTTGATCCGCTCGCGCAGCTCGCGGGCGACGCCCCACTGCTGCATCGGCGCGGTCTTGAGCACCAGGCGGACGACGAC
>JALZDI010000345.1 GCA_030862655.1 Actinomycetota bacterium
GCCGGGCTGTCGGCCGGCGACCGGGTCGAAGGCCCGGCACTGGTGGAGCAGCCCGACAGCACCACGCTGCTCGCCGCCGACGAGGTGGCCGTGGTCGACGACGCCGGCAACCTGGTGGTGCGCCTTGGCTGAGCACGGGCTGTCCGCGGTCGAGCTGGAGGTGTTCCGGCACGCTCTCGCCGGGGTCGCGGAGGAGATGGGCGTCGCGCTGCGCCGCTCGTCGTACTCGCCGAACATCAAGGAGCGCGCCGACTGCTCCGCGGCGGTGTTCGACGCCGACGGCGAGATGGTGGCCCAGGCCGAGCACATCCCGGTGCACCTGGGCTCGATGCCGGCCAGCGTGCGCGCGGTGCTGGACGCGTACGGCGAGCTCGGCCCCGGGGAGCAGGTCTGCGTCAACGACCCGTACATGGGTGGCACCCACCTGCCCGACCTGACCGTCGTCTCCGCCGTGCACCACGACGGCCGACTCGTCGGCTACGCCGCCAACCGCGCACACCACGCCGACGTCGGTGGCGCGGCACCCGGCTCGATGCCGGCCAGTGCGACCGACATCGCGATGGAGGGCATCCGCATCCCACCGGTGCTGGTCGCCGACGCCGATGGCGTGCGCGACGACGTCGTCCGGCTGATCGCGGCCAACTCGCGCACCCCCGGCGAGCGGCTCGGCGACCTGCGCGCGCAGTTCGCGGCCAACCACGTCGGCGCGGCCCGGCTGGGCGAGCTGGCCGACCGGACGGGCCCGGGCGGTCTCGCCGAGGCGATGTCCGCGGTGTGCGCCTACTCCGACCGGCGCGTCCGTACGGCGGTGCGCGACATTCCCGACGGCTGCTACCGGCACGAGGACGTGCTCGAGATCGGCGACGGCGTGGTGATCCGCGCGGCGGTGACCGTGGACGGCGACGAGGTCCGCGTCGACTTCGCCGGTACCGACCCGCAGGTACCCGTCAACCTCAACGCGGTGTTCGCGGTGACGCTGTCATCGGCGATGTTCGTGTTCCGCATGCTCACCGACCCCGACGCGCCACCCAACGCCGGCTGCTACCGCGCCCTGCACGTGAGCGCGCCCGAGGGCAGCGTGGTCCACCCGCGGTTCCCCGCGCCCACCGCCGCGGGCAACGTCGAGACCAGCCAGCGGATCGTCGACGTGCTGCTCGGCGCGTTCGCGCAGGCGGTGCCTGACCGGGTGCCGGCCGCGGGCCAGGGGACGATGAACAACCTGCTGATCGGCGCCGGCGGCGACGCCCCGTTCAGCTACTACGAGACGCTCGGCGGCGGCGAGGGCGGCACGCCGTCGCGGGCGGGCATGTCCGGCGTACACACCGGCATGACCAACACCCGCAACACCCCGGCCGAGGCGATGGAGCTGGACTACCCGCTGCGGGTCTGGCGCTACGAGCTGCGGCCCGGGTCGGGCGGCGCCGGCCGGCACCGCGGCGGCGACGGGCTGGTGCGCGAGATCGAGGCGCTGGCCGACTGCACGCTCACGCTGCAGACCGAGCGCCGTGAGCACGCGCCCTGGGGCGCTGCCGGCGGGGGCGCGGGCGCGCTCGGCCGTAACGTGCTCGTGCACCGCGACGGCACCGAGGAGGACCTCCCCGGCAAGGGCACGTGGCCGCTGCGCCGCGGTGACCGGGTGCGGGTGGAGACCCCCGGTGGCGGCGGCTGGGGCGGGAGCTGAACGCTCGCGGGCCGGGGATGGGTGGGGGGTCGTTGGCGACGGCGGGGAGCAGGACGACAGGGCGGCGAGAACCAGGCGGCGTCGTCACCCGTCGGTGAACCGTGCGCGAACCCGCGCGGTCAGACGTCGGTGAGTGCGGTCGCGATCGGCGTGCCGCCGCCGACGAGGTTGAACTGCTTGCCGGCGGTCGCGGGGTCGTCGAGCACGCCGAGGAGTACGGCGGCCACGTCCGCGCGTGGCACCTCGCCGTACCCGATGTCCGGTCCGAGCCGGACCTGCCCCGTGCCGGCCTCGTCGGTGAGCCGCCCGGGGCGCACGATCGTCCAGTCGAGGTCCTGCTCGCGAACGTACGCGTCGGCCGCGGACTTGGCCCGCAGGTAGACCTGGAACACGTCGTCGGACTCGGGGTCGGCCTCGTCGACCTTGATCGCCGACACCATCACGTAGCGCCGCACCCCGGCGGCCAGGGCCGCGTCCGCCAGCAGCACCGCCGCGTCACGGTCGACGGTGTGCTTGCGCGCGGCGCCACTGCCCGGCCCGGCGCCGGCGGCGAACACCAGCGCGTCGGCACCCTCGACCACGCCGGCGACATCCTGGACGCCGGCCTGTTCGAGATCGAGCACGACAGCCTTCGCGCCCACGGCTTCGAGGTCGCCGACGTGGTCGGGGTTGCGCACGATCCCGACCGGCTCGTCACCGCGCTCGGCCAGCAGCCGCTGCAGCAACATCGCGATCTGTCCATGGCCTCCGGCGACCACCACGCGCATGTTCGTCCCTCTCGCTCGATCGGTCCTCCAACACCATCGAACCTACCCGCGCAGCACCGCGCGGCCGCGATAGCGTCACCCTCGGTGTCCTGCAGGGGAAGGAGGAGGCGTGGACAGCAGGTTGCGGGCGCTCCGCCTGGTGCCGCTCGCTTTCCTCGCGGTGATCGCGCTCGGCGCGGTGCTGCTGATGCTGCCGGTATCACGCGCCGACGACGGCGCCTCGTTCGTGATGCCGGCAGCATTCACCGCGGTGTCCGCCGTATGCGTAACCGGGCTGATCATCGTCGACACGGCGACGTTCTGGACGCCGTTCGGCCAGGGCGTGATCCTGGGTCTCATCCAGCTCGGTGGTCTGGGCATCATGACGCTGGCGACGATGCTGGGCCTGTTCGTCTCCGGCAAGCTCGGCCTCCGCTCGACCATGGTCGCGCAGACCGAGAGCAAGACGGTCAACCTCGGCGACGTGCGAGGCCTCCTTCGACGGATCGTGCTCACCGTGCTGATGTGCGAGCTGGCCACGACCGTGGTTCTCAC
>JALZDI010000065.1 GCA_030862655.1 Actinomycetota bacterium
GCCGCGGGGCGCGCACCGCCGAGCGCGCGACGCCGCGTCAGCGCACCTTGCCGGCCTTCGGCAGCAGGTCCCCGCCGTACGCGTCGAGGTAGCCGGGCACGTCGTCCTCGCGCAGCGCCTCCCACAGCGCGCGGGCCTCCTTCTTGGCCAGCAGGACGACACTGCCCACCCCCTCGACGTCCTCGACGCCCTTGACCGGCGCGGTCATGAAGTACACCTCGCCCTGGTCGATCCCGCGCAGTCGCAGCGCGAGCCGCCGGATGTCGCCGGTGCTCCACCCGGAGTCCACGGTGGTGGCGTCGGCGACCGCCTGCAGCAGGTTGGTGAGCTTGATCGGGTTGGCCAGGGTGCCCCGGCTGACCGTCTTCTCCATCACCGCGCGCAGGAAGTTCTGCTGCCGGTCGATCCGGTCGAAGTCCCCTTCCGCCAGCCCGTAGCGGGTGCGCACGTACGCCAGCGCCTCGGCGCCCTCGAGCACGTGGGTGCCGGCCTGCCAGGTCCGGTCCTGCTTGGTGTCGGTGAACGTCTCGGGGATGGTGACCTGTACACCGCCGATCGCGTGCGTGAGCTGCTTGAACCCGGCCCAGTCGACCATCGCCACGTGGTTGATATAGACGCCGGTGAGGTCCTCGATCGTGCGCACGGTGAGGTCGGGACCGCCGAAGGAGAACGCCGCGTTGATCTTGTTCTTGCCGTGTCCGGGGATCGGCACGTAGGTGTCGCGCGGGATGGACACCAGGAAGGCCTGCTCCTGCTCGGCAGGGACGTGCACGAGCATGACCGTGTCGCTGCGGAAGGCGCCGGTCGTCCACTTGCCGTCGGCGAGCTCCTCCTCGATGGACCGCTCCGCGTGGCCCTTGTCGGTGCCCAGCAGCAGGATGTTGCGCGCCTGTGCGGGCTCACCCGTCGGCTCTGGAGCCCGCTGCCCGGCCTGCAGGTTGCTGTCGAAGCGGGCGATGCCACCCAGCTGGGAGTTGAGGTAGAACGCGTACGCGGCGACGGCGAGCACCAGCACGAGCAGGACCGCGCCGACCGACGCGAGGGCCCTGTGACGGCGCAGGAGGCCCGGTCGCGGGTCCGGTGTCGGCGGGTCAGCAGTCATCGGGTCTCGGTTTCGGCGCGTGACCCGTCGAGCGAGGTCGCCGCCGACCGGGCCAGGTCACCTGTGTGACCGAGACCAAGCCTACGGGCTTTCCGCGGCCGACGGCGGGGTCCGGGACCCGGACGGCCGGGGCAGCCAGGGTCAGTTGACCCGGCTGGCCTTCGGCAGCCGCTCCCCGCCGTACTCGCGCAGGTAGGACTTGATGTCGTCGTGGCGTACGGCGTCGAACAGCGCCTGGGACTCCTTCTGGTCCAGCCGCACGACGCTCTGGCCGTCCACCGTGTCGTAGCCCCCGAGCGGGGTGGTGAGGTACTCGACGTCGTTGCCGTGCAGCCCCCGCATCGAGAGCGCGAGGTCGCGCATCTTGCCGGGGCTGAAGTTCTCGTCGACGGTGAGGTTGTCGGTGAGCACCTCGAGGACGTTCGTCAGCTTGACGGGATTGGACACCGTGCCCTGCGAGAGCATCTTCTTCAGCATCGCGCGCAGGAAGTTCTGCTGGCGTTCGATGCGGTCGAAGTCGCCCTCCTCGAGCCCGTAGCGGGTGCGCACGTACGCCAGCGCCTCGGCGCCCTGGATGTTGTAGGTGCCCTCCTCCCACGTGCGGTTCTGCTTCGTGTCGGTGAACGTCTCCGGGATGGTGACCTGGACGCCGCCGAGCGCGGTGGTGAGGTCCTTGAACGAGGCCCAGTCGATCATCGCCAGGTGGTCGATGCGCACGTCGGTCAGCTCCTCGACCGTGCGCTGGGCCAGCAGCGGGCCACCGATGGAGAAGGCGGCGTTGATCTTGTCCTTGCCGTGCCCGGGGATGCGCACGTAGCTGTCCCGCGGGATCGAGACCAGGTAGGCCGACTCACGGTCGGCGGTGACGTGCAGCATCATGATCGTGTCGCTTCGGTGCGAGCCGGAGTCCCACTGCCCGTCGGCCAGCTCCTGCTTGATCGAGGTGCCGTTGCCGTTGTCGGTCCCCATCAGCAGGATGTTGAGCGCGCCGGCGGCCTTCCCCCCGACCTCGTCGGGGCGGGCGGCGTCGTCCGCGAGCGCGCTGATGCGATCGACGTCGCCGAGCTGGATGTTGTAGTACATCGCCAGGCTGCTGCACGCACCCACCACGAGTACGGCGAGCAGAGCGATGGTCGTGCCGACGCGGCGACGGGTCGCGAGGCCGGGCTTGGGTGCGCGGCGCTTGCCGCCCCGATATCGGCCCGGTCTCTCGGTCGCGTGTGCCATCCCTCTCCCGTGCTGCACCATGGGGTGCTGCGGTACGACGGTCCAGTGTGTCGGCCATGCAGCGCCGACTCAAATCTCCAGCCAGATCGTCACCGGGCCGTCGTTCTTGAGGGCGATCTCCATCTGCGCCCCGAAGACACCCGTGGTGACATCCGCCCCGAGGGCGCGCAGCGCGTCGCAGAACGCGTCGTACAGCGGCTCGGACACCGGCCCCGGCGCGGCCGCGCTCCAGGAGGGGCGGCGCCCCTTGCGCAGGTCGGCGTACAGCGTGAACTGGCTCACCACCAGCAGCGGCGCGTGCAGGTCGCTGGCCGACCGCTCGCCGTGCAGGATGCGCAGCTCCCAGACCTTCTTGGCCAGCGCCGCGGCCTTCTGCTCGGTGTCGTCGTGGGTGACCCCGAGGAGCACGACCAGCCCCGGCCCGTCGAACGAGCCGGTGATCGTCCCGTCGATGGCCACGCTGGCCTGGGAAACACGCTGCACCACTGCGCGCATGGCGAAGAACTTCCTGTCCGGGGCCAGTGTCGCCGGTGAGGTCGGCCCGGTCAGTCTGACACCGCTCTGTCAGCATGGGCCCATGTCCGCCGTGACCTCGGCCCGCGCGACGCCGGCCCGCGAGACCCTGATCACCGTCGCCCCGACCGGCGCCGAGACGGCCAAGGCCGACTGCCCGCAGCTGCCCACCACGCTGGAGGAGCTGGTGGAGACGGCGCAGCGGTGCGAGCAGGCCGGCGCGGCGATGGTCCACGTGCACGTCCGTGACGAGGAACACCGGCCGACCCTCGACCTCGGCCGGCTGCGCGCGACCGTCGCGGCGCTGCGCGAGCAGACCGGGCTGGTCGTCCAGCTGTCCACCGGGGGCGCGGTCACCGACCCTTTGACCGACCGCCTGCGCGTGCTGGACGCGGCTCCGGACTCCTGCTCGCTGACCATGGGCACGGTCAACTTCGGCGACGACGTGTTCATGAACCCGTGGGGGTTCGTCTCCGACCTGTACCGGTTGTCCCAGGAGCGTGAGGTCGTCCCCGAGTTCGAGCTGTTCGACCTCGGCCACGTCGCCGCGCTGCACCGCCTGTTGGACACCTACGGTCTGCCGTACGGCGGGCGGGTGCACGTCGACCTGGTGATGGGCGTGCCAGGCGGCATGCCGGGTACGACGGACGCGCTCGTCGCCGCGGTGGCGGCCCTGCCCGACGCGGTGACGTCGTGGTCGGCGACCGGGGTCGGGCGCACCACGCTGCCGGTCGCGCTGGCGGCGCTGTCGAAGGGAGGGCACCTGCGGGTCGGCATGGAGGACGTGCTGACGCTCGCCAAGGGACAGCCGGTGCAGCACAACGCGGAGCTGGTCGAGCGGGCCGCGCGGCTGGCGACCGTGGCCCAGCGGCCGCCGATGAAGCCCGAGCAGGCCCGCGACCTGCTGCAGGTGCGCCCAGCAAGCTCGGCGCCTCACGCATGAGGCGCCAGGGATCCGGGCGGGATCAGTAGACGAGGGCCTGCGCGCCCTCGGCCATCGCCTCCTCGACGAACACCGGCGCGCCCGCGATCACGATCCCGTCGAGCACGTCCGCCTCCTCGATGCCACGACGGGTGGCGCACTGGGTGCACAGCGTCACCCGGCCGCCGGTGAGCACCGCGGCCAGCAGCTCGTCAAGCGGCGCCGCGTGCGGGAGGTGGAACTCCTTGGCCCGGCCCGGCAGCGCGAACCACGCCGCCTCGCCGGTCAGCCACAGGGACACCTCGGCGCCGCTGGCCAGCGCGGTCGCCGCCACGGTGAACGCCTGGTTGCACCGCTCCGGGGCGTCGTCGCCGGCGGTCACCTTGATCACGAGGGAGCGTGCGGCCATGACCGCCACTCTAGACCGCGGGCTGTTGCATCGGGGGGTCGCGCGGGAGAGGCTGACCGTAGGCGCGCGGGACACCGGGTGGTGGCCGGCGTGTCCGAGGTGCGACGCGGCTTCGGCTGCCGAGGAGAGGATCGCGGATGCGGTACGCCGAGCTGCGGCGGCACACCGACAACGACGGTGACGCCCTCACCGACGAGGGCGTGTCGAAGGCGGAGACGATCGGGCGCGAGCGGCTGAGCCCGCCGTACTCGGCGTTCGTGTCCACCGGCGCGGCCCGGGCCACCCAGATGCTGCAGATCCTGCGCGCCGCGGCCGGCCAGGACGACGTGGCGATCATCGAGGTCCCGGGGCTGCGGTCCTCGGTCGAGGACCGCTGGCGCGAGGCGGCCGAGGCGGCGGGCAAGGGCGCGGACCTGGAGGCCATGCGCGACGTCGACCCCGACCTGGTGGAGATGGAGTCGCAGCTGCTGGGGGCGGCGCTGCGCCAGGTGGTCGAGGAGCTGCCCGAGGGCGGGCGCGCCCTCGTCGTCGGCCACAGCCCTACCAACGAGGCGGCGGTGCTCGGGCTCAGCGGGACCTCGGTCCCACCGCTGGGCAAGGGCGAGGGTCTGCTGGTGGTCGAGTCCGGTGGTCGCTACGAGGTGCAGCCGCTCGACTAGCGCGGGTCGCGCCGCAGGGGGTGGTCGTCGGGCACCTGCACCAGCACGATCGGGATGCCGTCGGGATCCTCCAGCCACATCTCCTGCAGACCCCACGGCTCGACCTTGGGATCGCGCAGCACGGGCACCCCGGCCGCCGCCAGCCGGTCGCGCTCGCTCGCCACGTCGCGCACCTGCACCCAGACGGCCAGCCCCGTCGGGGGCGGGGGGCCCTCCGCGCGCTCCGCGTGACCGGACACCTCGAGGAAGCCGCTGCCGAGGAAGAACACCGTGCCCGGGCTGTCGGCCGGCCCGAACTCGCGGTAGACGGCCAGGCCCAGCTGGTCGCGGTAGAACCGGCGGCTCCGCTCGGGGTCCGAGGGCCGCACGATGATCCGGCTGCTGAGGACATCCATGGCCGCCATTAGACTCCCCTGCCGTGGAAGCCTTCTTCGCAACCCTGCTGGTGCTGAGCGGTCTGCTGATCACCTGGTTCTCGGTCTACGTGGTCTACAAGCTCTACAAGGGCCAGTCCTGAGGCCCGGGTGCTGAGCTCCTGAGATCCTGAGATCATGGCGTTCCACATCCCGTCCGACCTGCACGCCGACTGCGCGCCGATCGTGTGGCTGCTCGGCACCTGGCAGGGCAACGGCCAGGGCGACTACCCGACGATCGAGAAGTTCTCCTTCCGCCAGGAGGTGATCTTCGCCCACGACGGCCGCCCGTTCTTCCACTACTTCAGCCGCGCCTGGATCACCGACGAGGCGGGCAACGACCTCCGTCCCGGCGCGCTCGAGACCGGCTTTCTGCGTCCGCGGCCCGACGACCAGCTGGAGCTGGTGCTCGCGCACCCGACCGGGTTCGCCGAGGTCTGGTACGGCGAGGTCGACAGCGCCAAGATCGAGCTGCGCACCGACGCCGTCGTGCGCACCGAGTCGGCCAAGGAGTACACCGCCGGGCACCGGCTGTACGGGCTGGTCGAGGGCGACCTGATGTGGGCCTACGACATGGCGGCGATGGGGCAGCCGCTGCAGTCGCACCTGTGGGGCCGCCTCAAGCGGCTCTGACCCGCTCCGTCCGCCCTTCACCCTGAGCGCACGCTCATGTCCGTAATGCGGTTTCACGCGTTGTTTGCGCTGTACATCTAGCGTCCCAAAGGTGGCGGCTCGGTCACCCGCTCGGGGGCGAACAGGGCCAATCTGGGCACAAACCGGGGGCGGAAAGATGTTCAAGAACGATCGAGCGACTCTCACCTGGCGCGCGGGTGCGCTGCTGCTGACGGCGGGCCTGGCCTCCGTTGCACTCACCGGCACCTCGCAGGCGGCCGGCAGCTCGCACACCCACCACGATGCGGCCCTGGTATGTCGCGGCCTGACCGCCGACGCCACGTTCGCCCGGGAGCGGGTGACGCTGGGCGGCGCCCACGCGTGCGAGCACTTGACGGACCGCTCGGCCGCCGAGGGCTCGGTGGTCCGCATGGTCGGCGAGGTGGTGCACGCCCGCATCGCCATGGCCACGGCCGCGGCCCAGCCGACGACGCGGCCCGCGTCGAGCGTCGGCCGATGGAGCGCGGCGCGCAACCCGGGCACCACGACGATCGGCATCACCTCGGTGGTCATGCACAACGGCAAGGTGCTGATGTTCGGCCAGTACACCGCGGGAGGCACGACCGCCTACGTCTACGACCCGGTCACCCGCACCGGTCGCGAGTTCCCGGCACCGGCGCCGATCTTCTGCAGCAGCGTGACCCCGCTGGCCGACGGGCGCATCCTGATCGTCGGCGGCGCCGACCCGATCCCGCGCGGCATCGAGGACATCTGGCTGTTCGACCCGGGCACCGAGCAGTGGAGCCAGCAGCCCGACTCGCCGCTAGGTCGCTACTACCCCACCTCCACGCGGCTCCCCGACGGTCGGGTGATCATCACCGCCGGGCACGAGGTCGACGGGGCGACGCACAACCCGACCGTCGAGGTGTACTCGCCGCCGGCGAACCGCCTGGCAGCCTCCGGGACGATGGAGGTGGTCGGCGGTCCGCACGTCACCGACTACTACCCGCACCAGCTCGTGATGCGCAACGGCAAGATGCTGCAGGTCGACGGCGGTCTGTCGTACATGCTCAACCCGGCCACCTGGCGCTGGACCCAGCTGGGCGACCTGCCGCTGCCGGCGGACGGCGCCGGCGGCGCCGCGCACCTCTTCCTGCCCGGCGGACCGAGGGGTGCGACCGAGGTGATGATGATCGGCGGGCTGCGCGGTGGGAAGGGCACCACGGCCCGGCAGTCGGTGCAGCGGTTCGACCACGCGCACCCGGGCGAGGGCTGGCGTCTCGGCCCGGCGCTGCCCAACCCGCGCGCGCACATGAACGTCGTCCAGGTGCCGGACGGTTCGGCGTACGGCATCGGCGGCAACAGCCTGGGCCGGCGCGAGGTGCCCAGGCGCGCAACGCTGCACTTCAACCCGGAGACCAACCGCTGGCGGATCCTGGCCGCGCAGGCGCCCCAGCGGACCTACCACTCCACGGCGGTCCTGCTGCCCGACGGGCGGATCATGTCGGCCGGCGACAACGGGGTCGCCGGCGGCCGACAGCTGATCGACTTCTACAGCCCGCCGTACCTGTTCCGCGGCAGGCGCCCGGTCATCGACCGCGCACCGCGGCGGCTGGCCTACGGCCAGCAGTTCCGGATCAGGATCAGCCGGTCGGCTGGCACGGAGGCCGTGCTGATGGCTCCCGCGGCCACCACGCACGCCAACGAGATGAACGCCCGCCACGTGCCTCTCACCGTGCGGCCGACGGCCAACGGTCTGCTGGCCACCGCACCACGCACGGCCAACGTGGCACCGCCCGGGTACTACATGCTGTTCACGCTCAACGCCAAGGGCGTGCCCTCCGTGGCGCGCTGGGTGAGGGTCGGCTGAGACTGGGCGGGCG
>JALZDI010000010.1 GCA_030862655.1 Actinomycetota bacterium
GTCTCGGCCAGCCGGCTGGCCGACATCCGCGGGTTCGCGCCGACGACGCTGCACGCGCTGGGCGCCCGGGTTGCCTCGACGTACCCCCGCCGTGCCTTCAACCTGATGATCACCAACGTCCCCGGACCGCAGTTCCCGCTCTACGCGCTCGGCGCCAGGATGCTCGGCAGCTACCCGGTGCTGCCGCTGCTGCAGGGGCAGCCGCTGGCGGTCGGGGTGACGTCGTACGACGGGCACGTCTTCTACGGGCTGCAGGCCGACCGTGACGAAGTCCCCGACGTCGACGTGCTGGCCCAGTGCATCAGCGAGTCGCTGGCCGAGCTGGTCGACACCACCACAGAGAGCCGGGCGCGCGCGCCACGCGGCCGGTCCAAGCCCGGCGCAACCCGCAGCGCGACCCCCCGGCCTGCCGCGCGAAAGCGGACCACCTGATGCGCGTCTACCTGCCGGTCACGCACAACGCGCTGCGCGACCTGGTCGGGTCCGGAGGGCTGGGCCCGGCGCCGCTGGTCGGCACTGCCGTCACCGGGTCGCTGCGCGAGTCGTACGCCGAGGGCGACGAGGACGAGCTCGAGTACGCCGCGATGACCGCGGCCGCACGGTCGGCGCTGGTGCTGCTGGCCGAAGCCGAGGACGAGCCGCCGCGCCGGGTGGTGCTCGCCGTCGAGGCCGACGACGCCCGGCCGGTGCCCGACCTCGGGGCGGCGGCGGTGGAGCTGGCCCGTGTCGTGCCCCTGCGCCGGGTGGCCTCGGTGCACGTGGACACCGCAGAGGCCGAGAGCGACGTGGCCGCAGCGGTCGAGATGCTGCGGGCGGGCGGGCCCCGCGACGCCGACGACGAGTTCCTGCTGGACTCGTGCGAGGGCCACGAGCTGGCGTGGTTTGCCACCCAGGAGATCGGTGACCTACTAGCGTGAGAGCAGGGGCCCCGCGGGCCGGGGACGGACAAGGACGGTGAGTCGATGCAGGCCATCTGGAAGGGCACCATCTCGTTCGGGATGGTGACGATCCCCATCAAGGTCTACTCGGCGACCGAGGAGAAGGACATCTCGTTCCGCCAGGTGCACACCGAGGACGGCGGGCGGATCCGCTACCGGCGGGTGTGCGAGAAGGACGGCCAGGAGGTGCCGTACTCCGACATCGGCAAGGGCTACGAGCTCCCCGACGGGCGGATGATGGTGCTCACCAGCGACGACTTCGCCCAGCTGCCGCTGCCGACCGCCAAGTCGATCGAGGTGCTCGAGTTCGTCCCGCTCGCGGAGGTCGACCCGCTGTACTTCGCCAAGGCCTACTACCTGGCCGCCGACGGCGTCGGTGCCAAGCCCTACGTGCTGCTTCGCGACGCGCTGACGAGGACCGAGCAGTGCGCGCTGGTCAAGGTCGCGATCCGCACCCGCGAGACGCTGGCCCTGCTGCGGGAGAAGGAGGGCGCCCTCGTGCTGCAGACGATGCTGTGGCCCGAGGAGGTGCGGGCGTCCGACTTCGCGGTGCCCGCCGACGACGTGACCGTGCGCCCGCAGGAGCAGGCGATGGCCGAGTCCTACATAGCCACGCTGCAGGCCGACTTCGACCCCACCCGCTACCACAGCGAGTACCGCGAGGCGCTGGAGCAGCTGGTCGAGGCCAAGGCCTCCGGGCTGGAGCCCACTCCGGCCGAGGAGGAGGGCGAGACGGACGGCGGCGAGGTGGTCGACCTGGTCGCCGCGCTGCGCGCGTCGGTCGACGCCGCCAAGCGCCGGCGGGGTGAGCAGGCCGGGTCTCCGCAGCGGCCGGCCGCGGCGAGCGACGAAGCGGCCAGCGGCAGGCGGGCAGCCCGCAAGAGCGCCACCGCCAAGTCCACCGCCAAGAAGGCGCCGGCCAAGAAGGCACCGGCCAAGAAGGCCGCCGCCGGCAGGAAGAGCGCGGCGAAGAAGACCGCCTCGAAGAAGGCCGCGGCGAAGACCACCAAGACCTCGACCAAGGCGGCGAAGCGAAAGTCCGCCTGACTGGAGTACCCCACCATGGACGCCATCACCCAGGTTCCCCGGCCGGTCAACGAGGCCAACCTGCACTACGCGCCCGGTAGCCCCGAGCGCGCGGAGCTGGAGGCCCAGCTCGTCGAGCTGCAGAAGACGCAGCTGGACCTGACCGCCACCATCGGCGGGGAGAAGGTCACCGGCGGCGGCGCCGAGATCCCCGTCGTGCAGCCGCACAACCACCAGCACGTGCTCGGCGTGATCCGCAACGCCACCAGGAAGGACGCCAAGGCCGCGATCGCGGCGGCGACCGAGGCGGCACCGGCCTGGCGGAACATGTCGGTCGACGACCGGGCCGCGATCCTGCTCAAGGCCGCCGACCTGCTGGCCGGGCCGTGGCGGCAGCGGCTGAACGCGGCCACCGTGCTCGGGCAGTCCAAGACCGCCTGGCAGGCCGAGATCGACGCCGTCTGCGAGCTGGTCGACTTCTGGCGGTTCAACGTCGCCTATGCCCGCGAGATCGTCGCCGAGCAGCCGCTCGCCAACCCACCCGGGGTCTGGAACCGCCTCGACCACCGGCCGCTCGAGGGCTTCGTGTACGCCGTGACCCCGTTCAACTTCACCGCGATCGCGGGCAACCTGCCCACCGCGCCGGCCCTGATGGGCAACACCGTGGTCTGGAAGCCGTCGCCGACCCAGCAGTTCGCCGCGCACCTGCTCATGCAGGTGCTGGAGGAGGCAGGGATGCCGCCGGGCGTGATCAACATGCTCCCCGGCGACGGGCTCGAGGTGTCCGAGGTGGCGTTGCGGCACCCCGACCTGGCCGGGCTGCACTTCACCGGGTCGGTGGCCACGTTCCAGCACCTGTGGCGCACGATCGGCGAGAACATCAGCGGCTACCGGTCCTACCCGCGCATCGTGGGGGAGACCGGCGGCAAGGACTTCGTCGTGGCCCACCCCTCGGCCGACCCCGACGTGCTGCGCGTCGCGCTGCTGCGGGGGGCCTTCGAGTACCAGGGCCAGAAGTGCTCGGCCGCGTCCCGCGCCTACGTCCCCAAGAGCGTGTGGAAGCGGTTGCGCAACGACTTCCTGGCCGAGGTCGACGCGATCTCGGTGGGCGACCCCTCCGACCTGTCGCACTTCATGGGCGCGGTCATCGACGACCGCGCCTTCGCCAAGCACAAGAAGGCCATCACCCGGGCCAAGCGTTCGCGCTCGCTCGACGTGGTCGCCGGCGGCACGGTGGACGACTCGGTCGGATACTTCGTCCGGCCGACCGTGGTCGAGGCCTCTCACCCGACCGACGCGATGTTCCGCGACGAGTACTTCGGCCCGATCCTGGCGGTGCACGTCTACGACGACCGCAGCTTCGAGTCGGTCGTGGACCAGATGGAGTCGTTCGCGCCGTACGCGCTCACCGGTGCGGTCATCGCCCAGGACCGTGGCGTGCTGGCGTGGGCCACCGAGAAGCTGCGGTTCGCGGCCGGCAACTTCTACCTCAACGACAAGCCGACCGGCTCGATCGTGGGCCAGCAGCCGTTCGGCGGCGCCCGGGCGTCGGGCACCAACGACAAGGCCGGGTCCGCGCAGAACCTGTTGCGCTGGACGTCCACGCGCTCGATCAAGGAGTCGTTCGTGCCGCCGACCGACTACCGCTACCCGCACATGGAGCGGGAGCGCAGCGGCGAGGCGCGCGAGCGCGGCCACTGAGGCCGGTTCGGCCGGCGCCGGCGTGACCTGGCGCACGCTATGTGACATCGACGATGGCGTATAGTGGCGGGATGGCACCGATGGCGCTCGCGCAGCACCTGGGGGCGCTGCATCCCGTGGAGACGCTGGCGATGGCGGCGCTGGCGCTGGGGCCGTTCGTGATCCTGGCCGTGGTGGTCACGGTCGTCGCGCGCCGCGACCGACGCGGCGAGAGCGCGGGTCAGGCCACCCGCGACGAGCCCGACCCCGCGGGGCGGAGCGGCTCGACGACCACGGACACCGCGGCACCGCAGTCGGTGCAGCAGTAGTCGCCGCAGTCGCCACGCCCGTCTCCGCAGTCGGGTACGACGAAGATGCGCTCGTCGGAGCAGTCGGGGCAGAACAGCACCGAGCCGGTGAGCATGAGGTTGTCGGCCGTGGTCCTGCGCGCCTTCGCCCTCTTCGCGGTGGCCGCCATGGTGACGCCTCCTCCATCGGTCGACTGCGATGGTCTCAGGGCTCGCCCGCGGCGCACGGGAGGACACGCGGTCAGCGGTCACCGGCCAGCCACGTGGCGCCCACCCGTCCCTCCACGTCCATCGCGGCCGTGATGCCACGATGGACCTCCGACTCGAGCTTCCTGCCCACCAGCGGGATCGACACCTTGATGTCGCCGGTGACCAGCTCGCGCGAGCCCGGCCCCGTCGGCGACAGGGTCACCGACCCGTCCACCGAGCCCGGCTTGCCCGGGATCTCGATCCGCAGCCTCGCCCTGCGCCCCCCGTCGGCCTCCGGACCGCCCCAGTCCTCGATCTGCACGACCTCGATGTGGTTGCCGACGAACTTCCTGGCGAAGTCGGGCACCCTGGCGGGCAGCACACGCCGGATGCGCACGTGCGCGGTGTCGCCGTCACGCGAGATCGCGACCTCGTGGTCGGTGGCACCGGTGGCCCGGCACACGCGGGTGCGGAAGGCCTCGTCGCAGAGCATCGCGAACACGTCGTCGACGCCGGCGTCGTAGTGGAGCTCGGATCGCAAATCCATGAGCGTCATCATCGCAGCAGGGGTGGCGGCTAGGCTGCCGGGCGTGACTCGACACGACACGGGTGGCACGGATGTCGACCGCGACGAGGTGGCCGGAGAATGGGGCGGCGGGCAGGTCCACTTCGGTGAGCAGGGCGGGAAGCTCACCTACGGCAGCTACCTGCAGCTTTCCAGGCTGCTGGACAGCCAGCACCTGCTCTCCGAGCCGTCCGCGCACGACGAGCTGCTGTTCATCACCGTCCACCAGGTCTACGAGCTGTGGTTCAAACAGCTGCTGCACGAGGCGCAGGCCGCGCGCGACGCGATCCTCGCCGGCGAGGCGTGGTGGGCCCAGCACCTGCTGTCGCGCATGCACGTGATCGAACGGGTCCTGGTACATCAGATCGAGGTGCTGGAGACCATGACGCCGCAGGACTTCCTGAAGTTCCGGCAGCAGCTCGCTCCGGCCAGCGGGTTCCAGTCGGTGCAGTTCCGCGAGCTGGAGTTCCTGTCCGGCGCCAAGGACGCCTCGTTCGTACGGCGCTTCCGCGGGCTCACCCAGGACGAGACCGCGCGGCTGGAGCGGCGGCTTTCGGAGCCGACGCTGTGGGACGCGTTCGTGCATCACGTGCGCTCGCGCGGTCTGCAGGCCGACGACGACACTGCGCTGCTGGAGTCGCTGCGCACGGCCGCGCACGACCGTGGCGGGTACGGCGACGTGTGGCAGCTGGCCGAGTCGCTGCTGCAGCACGACGAGCTCGCCGCGGCCTGGCGCGCCCGGCACGTGACGATGGTGGAGCGGATGATCGGCACCAAGACCGGCACCGGTGGGTCCTCGGGGGCGCGGTACCTGCGCAGCCGGCTGGGACTGCACTACTACCCGCTGCTGTGGGAGCTGCGCTCCCTCCTTTGACGGCGCGTGACCGTCCCTGACGGGGCGCCACGGAAGGGTTAGTGTCAAGACGTGCACTTCAGGCGGGACGACGAGAGTGACGAGGTCAAGGACGAGCTGCTGGAGAAGGCCCGGCAGTTCGCGCGCACCCGGCGCACCGCAGGCGCCGGTATCAGCGAGGGGCTCGACAGCCTGCTGCCTGTCTACTACCGCCACGTCGCCCTCGAGGACATCGAGGACCGCACCCCGACCGACCTGTACGGCGCGGCCGTCAGCCACCTGAGGCTGGCCACCGAGCGGCCCCAGGGCACCGCCACCGTCCGGGTGTTCACCCCCACGGTCGACGAGCACGGCTGGTCGGCCGAGGGTCACACCGTGGTCGAGATCGTCACCGACGACATGCCGTTCCTGGTCGACTCGGTGACGATGAGCCTGTCGCGCTCGGACCACTCCATCCACCTGGTCATCCACCCGCAGCTGCTGGTGCAGCGCGACGTCACCGGCGGGTTCGACCATCTGCTCAAGGGCGACGCCGAGCGCTACGAGGGCACCGAGGACCCACCCGGTGTGGTGCGCGAGTCGTGGATGCACGTCGAGATCGACCGCGAGACCGACCCCGAGGAGCTGTCCCGGATCGAGTCCGAGCTGTCCGGGGTGCTGCGCGACGTGCGCGAGGCCGTCGAGGACTGGCCGAAGATGCACGACAAGGCCGAGGCGCTCGTGGCCGAGCTCCGCGACAACCCGCCGCCGGTCGACGAGGAGCAGCGCACCGAGGCCGCCGAGCTGCTGAGCTGGCTCGCCGACGAGCACTTCACCTTCCTCGGCTACCGGGAGTACTCGCTGCAGACCGTCGACGGCGAGGACGCTCTACGAGCGGTTCCGGGGACCGGGCTGGGCATCCTGCGCAGCGACCAGGACATGTCTCCGTCTTTCGGCAAGCTGCCGCCGCAGGTGCGCGCGAAGGCCCGCGAGAAGGAGCTGCTGATCATCACCAAGGCCAACTCGCGGGCCACGGTGCACCGGTCGGCCTACCTGGACTACATCGGCATCAAGAGCTTCGACGAGCACGGCCAGGTGGCCGGCGAGTGTCGCTTCCTTGGCCTGTTCAGCTCCGCGGCCTACACCGAGAGCGTCAACCGCATCCCGGTGCTGCGGCGCAAGGCCGCCGAGGTGATCGCGCGGTCGGGCTTCAATCCCATGAGCCACAGCGGCAAGGCCCTGATGGACGTGCTGGAGACCTACCCGCGCGACGAGCTGTTCCAGACACCGGTCGACGACCTGGTGCCGATCACCGACGCCGTCGTGCACCTGAAGGAGCGCCGCCAGCTGCGACTGTTCGTGCGCCGCGACGTCTACGGCCGCTACCTGTCGTGCCTGGTGTTCCTGCCGCGCGACCGCTACACCACCCAGGTGCGCGAGCGGATGATGAACATCCTGCTGAAGGCGTTCGACGGCAGCGGCATCGACTACACGGCGCGGGTCACCGAGTCGGTGCTGGCCCGGCTGCACTTCGTCGTACGCACCGCGTCGGGGCAGGCGCACGTCGATCTCCCCGTGGCCGAGCTGGAGCACCGGCTCGCCGAGGCGGCGCGCTCGTGGTCCGACGACTTCGTGCAGGCGACCAACGACCTGATGGGCGAGGAGGAGGCCGCCCGGCTCACCAAGACCTACGCCAACGCGTTCCCCGAGGCCTACAAGGAGGACTTCGCCCCGCGCACGGCCGCCACCGACCTGCGGCGCCTGGAGCAGGTCCCGGTCGAGGACGGCCTGTCGCTGTCGCTGTACGAGCCGGTCGACTCCACCCCCGAGCAGCGACGCTTCAAGGTGTACCGGACCGGCGGCTCGCTCTCGCTGTCGACGGTGCTGCCCCTGCTCAGCCGGATGGGCGTCGAGGTGGTCGACGAGCGGCCCTACGAGATCACGCCGGCCGGCCGCGACGCCTGCTACATCTACGACTTCGGGCTGTCCTACCAGCGCCGCTTCCCCGAGGAGAGCCGCCGGCTGTTCCAGGAGTCGTTCCTCGCGGTCTGGCGGGGCCACGTCGAGAGCGACGGGTTCAACCGGTTGGTGCTGGCCGCGGGGCTGAACTGGCGGCAGGTCAGCGTCCTCCGTGCCTACGCGAAGTACCTGCGGCAGGGGCGCACGACGTTCAGCCAGGACTACATCGAGGACGCACTGGTCGCGAACGTGCCGATCGCCCGGCTGCTGGTCGACCTGTTCGAGGCGCGCTTCGACCCCGGCCGCTCCGGTGACATCGCCGCCGACTCCGAGGCCCGGGTCGCCAAGGTCGACCAGGTCGAGCACCGGCTCGAGGAAGCGCTCGACGAGGTGTCCAGCCTCGACCAGGACCGCATCCTGCGCTCCTACCTGACGCTGATCCGGGCCACGCTGCGCACAAACTTCTTCCAGCCGGCCACCGACGGGTCGCCGAAGGACTACGTCGCGTTCAAGCTCGACCCGACCCGGATCCCCGACCTGCCCGAGCCGCGTCCGGCGTACGAGATCTTCGTGTACTCCCCGCGGTTCGAGGGCGTGCACCTGCGTTTCGGCGCGGTCGCGCGCGGCGGGCTGCGGTGGTCGGACCGGCGCGAGGACTTCCGCACCGAGGTGCTGGGACTGGTCAAGGCGCAGATGGTCAAGAACGCCGTGATCGTGCCGGTGGGCGCCAAGGGAGGCTTCGTCTGCAAGCAGCTGCCCGACCCGGCCGCCGACCGTGAGGCGTGGCTGGCCGAGGGCGTGGCCTGCTACAAGCAGTTCATCTCGGGGCTGCTCGACATCACCGACAACCTCGTCGGCGGGGACCCCCTGCCGCCGCGGCGCGTCGTACGGCACGACGGTGACGACGCCTACCTGGTGGTCGCCGCCGACAAGGGCACCGCCACGTTCTCCGACATCGCCAACGGGGTCGCCGAGGACTACGGCTTCTGGCTCGGTGACGCGTTCGCCTCCGGCGGGTCGGTGGGCTACGACCACAAGGCGATGGGCATCACCGCACGCGGCGCCTGGGAGTCGGTGCGGCGGCACTTCCGCGAGATGGGGGTGGACTGCCAGCGCGAGGACTTCACCTGCGTCGGAGTCGGCGACATGTCCGGCGACGTCTTCGGCAACGGCATGCTGTTGTCGGAGCACACCCGGCTGGTCGCGGCGTTCGACCACCGGCACATCTTCATCGACCCCCGTCCCGACGCGGCCACGTCGTACGCCGAGCGGCGCCGGCTGTTCGAGCTGCCGCGGTCGAGCTGGGCCGACTACGACCAGTCACTGCTCTCCGAGGGCGGCGGCGTCTACCCCCGCAGCCAGAAGTCGGTGAAGCTCACGCCGCAGGTGCGCGAGGCGCTGGGCCTGGACCCGGGCGTCAGCAAGATGACGCCGCCGGAGCTGATGCGGGTGATCCTGCAGGCGCCGGTCGACCTGCTGTGGAACGGTGGAATCGGCACCTACGTCAAGGCACAGCAGGAGACCCACGCCGACGTGGGGGACCGGGCCAACGACGCCATCCGCGTCGACGGGGCCGACCTGCGCTGCCGTTGCGTGGGGGAGGGCGGCAACCTCGGCTTCACCCAGCTCGGGCGCGTCGAGTACGCCCTGGCCGGCGGCCACATCAACACCGACTTCATCGACAACTCGGCCGGTGTCGACACCTCCGACCACGAGGTCAACATCAAGATCCTGCTCGACCGGGTGGTCGCCGACGGCGACTTGACGCGCAAGCAGCGCAACGGCCTGATGTCGCAGATGACCGACGAGGTCGCCGCGCTGGTGCTGTCCGACAACTACGGGCAGAACATCGCGCTCGCCGAGGCCGAGGCGCAGGCCCTCCCGCTGATGCACGTGCACGAGGACTGGATGAAGCGGCTGGAGAAGGCCGGGCTGCTCGACCGTGCGCTGGAGTTCCTGCCCTCGGGCAAGCAGATCGCCCAGCGCCGTGCGGACGGCGTCGGCCTCACCGAACCTGAGCTGTCGGTGCTGCTGGCCTACACCAAGATCGTGCTGGCCTACGAGCTGCTCGACAGCGACCTCGCCGACGACCCGTTCATGCGCAGCCAGCTGTTCCGCTACTTCCCCTCGCCGATGAGGCACACCTACCGCAAGCAGATGAACGCCCACCCGCTGCGCAGCCAGATCATCGTCACCCAGGTGGTCAACGACGTGGTCAACACCGCCGGCATCACGTTCTTCCACCGCATCAGCCAGGAGACCGGCGCCACCGCCGAGGAGCTGGTCCGGGCGCATCTGGTGGTCCGCGAGATCTACGGCAGCAGCGCCCTGCTGGAGCAGGTCGACGAGCTCGACAACGTGGTCGCCGCGCAGGTGCAGACCCGGATGCGGCTGCAGGTGCGCACGCTGCTGGAGCGGGCCAGCCGGTGGATGGTCAACAACCGGCGGCATCCGATGGACAGCGAGGCCACCGTCGACCACTTCGGCAACGACGTCCAGGCCGTGGTGGCGGCGCTGCCCGAGATCCTCACCGGCGGCGAGCGCGAGCTGTTCGAGGAGCGCCGCAGGTCGCTCACCGAGGTGGGCGTGCCGGACGACCTCGCGGCTGCGATCGCCGCCATGCCCCCGGCGTACTCGGCGCTGGCGATCGTCGAGACCGCACGCCGCGAGGGCATCGACCCGCTGGAGGTGGCCCGGGTGCACTTCGCGGTCGGGGAGCGTCTCGGCATCGGCGCCCTGCTGCAGCGCATCCTGGGGCTGCCGCGCGACGACCGGTGGCAGACGATGGCCCGAGCGGCGCTGCGCGACGACCTGCACACGGTGCACACCCAGATCACCGCGCAGGTGCTGGGCTGCACCGACGACGGCGACGACCCCGAGCAGCGGATCAAGCGCTGGTCGGAGACCGAGGGCGTCGTGCTCGGCCGGGCGGCCTCCACGCTGGAGGAGATCTGGGCCGACGAGACGCCCGACCTGGCGCGGCTGTCGGTCGGGCTGCGCGTCGTGCGCACCCTGCTCGCGACGCCCTGACCGTGTCCGGCCGCGAGACGGACGACCCGTGGACGAGCGAGGTCGACGGCGACGAGGTGGTGTTCCGCCTCGCCGACGCCGAGCACACGCTGTCGGGTGTGCGGCTGTGGCAGGAGCTCGGGATCGCCGGGGATCGGCTGGACCTCGCCCGCGTCGAGGGCGGCTGGGAGCTGCGGCTCCCCCGACCGGACGTGCACCGCATGGAGTACCTGTTCGAGGTCTGCGACGGCGAGGGCGACACCACGATGTGGACCGACCCCACCAACCCGCGGGTGGTGGGCGGTGCGTTCGGCGAGCACTCCTGGCTGGCCATGCCGGGATACGCCGAGCCGGACTGGGTCGCGGTGGAGCCGGTCGAGTCGCGGACGCGCAGCATCGTGGTCTCCGGCACGCCGGTCGGAGAGGTCCCGGTCGACGTGTGGGCCCCGCACGACGCCCGGCCGTACGAGCCGCTGCCGTTGCTGGTGGCGCACGACGGGCCGGAGTTCGCCGCCTACGCCGGCCTGACCCACTACGTCGGCGCCCTGCTGGCCCGCGCCGACCTGCCGAGGATGCGGCTGGCGCTGGTCCACCCGCGCGAGCGCAACGCGTGGTACTCCGCCGACGACGGCTACGCGGAGGCACTCACCCGGCACGTGCTGCCGCGGATCCACCGTGGCTGGAGCACCCGCCGCGGCGCAACGGTGCTGATGGGCGCCAGCCTCGGTGCGCTGGCCGCGCTGCACGCCGAGTGGACCCGTCCGGGCACGTTCGCGGGGCTGTTCCTGCAGTCCGGCTCGTTCTTCACCCCCGCGACCGACCCGCAGGAGCGGGACTTCTCGCACTTCGCCGAGGTGACCGGGTTCGTGCGTGCGGTGCTCGCGGCCACCGAGCCGCCGTCCCGTCCGGCCGTCGCGTTGACCGCGGGGACGGCCGAGGAGAACCGGCTCAACAACCGGGTGATGGCGGCGCACCTGCGCACGCTCGGGTACGACGTCGAGTACGCCGAGCGCCTCGACGTGCACAACTACACCGCGTGGCGCGACATGCTGCACCCGCACTTGACGGGGTTGCTGCAACGGGTCTGGGGTGATCCTCGTGGAACGTGAGCAGGTGATCCTCGACGCGCCCGGCCTGGACCGGCCCGGGACGGTGATCCGGTACGGCCACTTCGGCCGTCCGGTGGTGGTGTTCCCCAGCGAGCAGGGGCGTGCCTGGGACTACGAGAACAACGGGATGGTCGACGCGGTGGCCGGGCTGGTCGAGGACGGCCGGGTCAAGCTCTACTGCGTCGACTCCTTCGACCACCTGTCCTGGTCGGACAGCTCGCTGCCGCTGGAGGAGCGTGCCCGGCGCCACGACTCCTACGAGTCGTGGGTGCTGGAGCAGGTCGTGCCCGCCGTCGGCCGGGACTCGCCGGGCGCGACCGACATGGTCGCGACCGGGTGCAGCCTGGGCGCGTTCCACGCCCTCAACCTCGCGCTGCGGCGGGCCGACCTGTTCCCGGTGGCGATCTGCCAGTCCGGCAACTACGACCCAGCGGAGTGGAACGCCTGGGGCGAGCGGGGGCAGGTGGCGTACTTCCACAACCCCACCGACTACGTCCAGCACCTCGGCGGCGACCACCTGGACTGGCTGCGGTCGCGGGTGTTCGTGCTGCTCACCGTCGGTCAGGGCGACTGGGAGACACACCCGACCGGCTCGCTGCCCTCGGCGCACCGGATGGCGCACCTGCTGCACGAGAAAGGCATCCCACACGAGCTGGACGAATGGGGACACGACGTGGCCCACGACTGGCCGTGGTGGCGGCGGCAGATCGCCCACCATCTCCCGCGGTTCTGCTGACCGGCGCTACGGTCGGCGTACGAGACGGTGCTTTGAGGGTTTGGAGGGATCGTGGCGGACACGGCACGGCATCTGGTCGGCCTGCTGCTCGGGGCGGAGCAGGACTGGCCACGGGCCTTCGAGGAGGTCCTGGGACGGGTCGGTGCGATCACCGACGCCGCCGGCCGGGAGCACCGCTTCGCCAGTGAGCGGCTGACCATCGAGCCGTTCGACCTGGCCGACCCGGTGCGCACCGACCTGGTGATCGACCGGCTGGCGCACTGGTACTACCACCCGCGCGAGTGGCTGAAGAAGGCCGCGCTGATGGACGACACCTACCTGCTCAACTCCCCGTTCACGTTCCAGTCGATGGAGAAGCACAGCGCCTACTGCGCGATGCTGCGGCTGGGGCTGAAGATCCCGCGCACGGTCCTGGTGCCGTACAAGAACCCCGTCGACAACGTGCGTTGGGCCTACACCTCGGCGAAGTACAACCGGCCGTTCGACCTCGACGCGATCGCCGAGGACCTCGGCTACCCGATGTACATGAAGCCGTTCGACGGGGGTGGATGGCGCGGCGTCTCACGGATCAACAACCGCACCGACCTGCACCAGGCGTACGACGAGTCCGGCGAGATGCTGATGCACCTGCAGGCCACCGTCGACTACGACGTGTTCGCCCGTGCGCTGTCGATCGGGCCGGAGACGATGGTGATGAACTTCCGGCCCGACGAGCCCATGCACAACCGCTACGCGGTGTCGCACGGCTTCCTGAGCCAGTCGGCCGGCGAGCAGTGCGTGGCCGTCAGCCGCGTGGTGAACGCGTTCTTCGGCTGGGAGTTCAACTCCGCCGAGATGCTGGTCAAGGGCGACGAGGTGCACCCCATCGACTACGCCAACGCGTGTCCCGACGTCGCGGTCACCTCCCTGCACTACTACTTCCCCTGGGCGATCACCGCGCTGGTGCGCTGGTCGGTGTACTGCCTGGTCACCGGACGCCGGGCGCACGTCGACCTGCAGACGCGGCGCTTCTTCGACATCGCCGACGACGAGACCCTGGACTACGACGCGAAGCTGCAGGGCTACCTGGCGCTGGCCGACGAGTACTTCGAGACCGACCTGTACCGCCAGTGGTGCGCCGAGCACCTGCCGCACCTGGAGGAGCAGGTGCTGGAATGGGTGTCCGGGACGGGGTTCGACAGGCTGCTGCGCGACACGGTCGAGGCGACCTACTCCCCCCACGAGCGGGAGGCCTTCTACGCGCACTTCCGCGGCCTGCTGGACCTCTGGGTCAAGGACGAGACCACCCGCCTCGACCAGACCTCCGGGTGACCAGCACGGGCCGTGACTTGTCCACAACTTTGCAAACCGGGTCTGGCCGAGGTCGTTGCCGGTGCGCAAGACTCACCGCGTCCAAGTCCGACCGCTCGGGGCCCGGGGCGTGCTTGTGTCCTCCTTCGTCAACGGCCATGCCGCCGGCGCGGCCAGCGGCGCCGCCGCCACCGTCGACCTGCTCGACTCCCAGGTGCGCGACATCGTCCGCAGCACGGGTGTCGACCCGCTGGTGGACCGCGCGGCCGTGCGGCGCATCGCCGAGGGCGTGGTCGGCGAGTACGACCGGCGGAGCCTGTCCGGTGCGGTCGCGCCCGTCGAGGACCAGGCGGCGGTGCTCGACGAGCTGCTGGCGCGGGTGGCGGGGTTCGGGCCGCTGCAGGCCTACCTCGACGACCCGACGGTCGAGGAGATCTGGATCAACGACCCGTCGCGGGTCTTCGTCGCTCGTGAGGGTCGCCACGAGCTCACCACCACGATCCTGACCCGGGGCCAGGTCGACGAGCTGGTCGAGCGCCTGCTCAAGGCCAGTGGCCGGCGCGTCGACCTGAGCCTGCCGTTCGTCGACGCGACCCTGCCGGCCGGGCACCGCGTGCACGTCGTACTCGACGGCATCACGCGCGGCTTCTCCGCGGTCAACATCCGCAAGTTCGTGGTGAAGGCGACCCATCTCGACGAGCTGGTCGAGCTGGGGTCGCTGACCGCGCAGGCGGCACGGTTCCTGCACGCGGCCGTGGTCTCGGGGCTCAACGTGCTGGTCGCCGGCGGCACGCACACCGGCAAGACGACGTTCCTCAACTGCCTGGGCTCGGCGATCCCCGGACGCGACCGCATCGTGTCGTGCGAGGAGGTGTTCGAGCTCAGGCTGCGGCACCCGGACTGGGTCCCGATGCAGACCCGGCAGGCCGGGCTCGAGGGTACGGGGGCGGTGTCGCTGCGCGAGCTGGTCACCGAGTCGCTGCGGATGCGGCCCTCGCGCATCGTGATCGGCGAGGTGCGGGCCGCGGAGTGCCTGGACCTGTTGCTGGCCCTGAACGCCGGCCTGCCGGGCATGGCCACCCTGCACGCCAACTCCGCCCGCGAGGCGGTGGTGAAGATGTGCACGCTGCCGCTGCTGGCCGGGGAGAACATCTCGTCTCGGTTCGTCGTCCCCACGGTCGCGGCCTGCCTCGACCTCGTGGTGCACCTCGGCATCGACGCCGACGGGCAGCGCCGGGTCCGCGAGATCGTCGGCGTCCCTGGTCGCGTCGAGAACGACGTCGTCGAGATCGAGCCGGTCTTCGAGCAGGACGACGGCCGGCTGGTGCGTGCCCGCGGCGTCCCGCCGCGCGCCGACAGGTTCGCCCAGGCCGGCTTCGACCTGCAGGTCGTCCTCGGGGCGGCGTGACCGTGGGCGCGGCGCTGGGCCTGTGCGTCGGGGTCGGCCTGCTGCTGGTCTGGCTCAGCCTCACCGGCGCTCCGCGAGTACGCCGACCGGCCCCGTCCGGGGGCGGCATCACCGACCTCCTGCGGCGAGCCGGGCTCGTCGGTGTCAGCCCGCTGGCGGTGGTCTCGGTGTCGGCGGGGTGCGCGGCCGTGGCCGGCGCGCTGATGCTCGCGGTCTCGGGCACCGCCCCGGTGTCGGGCCTGTTCGCAGCGTGGGGCGCCTACGTGCCCGTGGCGCTGCTGCGCGGCCGCGCCCGTCGACGCCAGCGCGAGCTCGCCGACGTGTGGCCCGAGACGGTGGACAACCTCGCCTCGGCGGTGCGGGCCGGGATGTCGCTGCCGGAGGCGC
>JALZDI010000346.1 GCA_030862655.1 Actinomycetota bacterium
CGGCTGGGCGGGATCGTCGTCGGCTACACCCGTGACGGAGACCCGGTCACCGCCGAGCAGCTGCAGGGCGCGGGCGTGATGGCGGTGCTGCTGCGCGACGCCCTGAAGCCGAACCTGCTGCAGACCCTGGAGAACACCCCTGCGCTCGTGCACTGCGGGCCGTTCGGCAACATCGCCACCGGCAACTCCTCGGTCGTCGCCGACATGATCGGCATCCGCTGCGGCGACTTCCTCGTCACCGAGGCCGGGTTCGGCGCGGACATGGGCGCCGAGCGGTTCTTCAACCTCAAGTGCCGCGTCTCCGGGCTGGTACCGGACGCGGCCGTCGTGGTGGCCACCGTGCGCGCGTTGAAGGTGCACTCAGGGCGGCACCGGGTCGTGGCGGGCCGGCCGCTGCCCGATGCGCTGCTGGAGGAGAACCCGGACGACGTGTACTCCGGCGCGGCCAACCTGCGCAAGCAGGTCGACAACGTCCGTATGCACGGCGTGACGCCGGTAGTCGCCATCAACGCGTTTCCCGGCGACCACCCGTCCGAGCACGCGGCGATCCGCGAGATCGCCGACGCGTGCGGGGTGCGGTGCGCGCTGTCGACGCACTGCGCGGACGGAGGCGCCGGCGCGGTGGAGCTGGCCGAGGCGGTGGCCGAGGCAGCCGACGAGCCGAGCGACTTCCGCTTCCTGTACCCGGCCGAGGCGTCCCTTCGGGAGAAGATCGAGACCATCGCCACCGCGGTCTACGGCGCCGACGGCGTCGAGTACTCCGCGGCCGCCGCGAGGTCGCTCGACCTCTACGAGCGGGTCGGTTTCGGGTCCCTGCCGGTCTGCATGGCCAAGACCCACCTGTCCATCTCGTCGGACCCGGCTCTCAAGGGGGCGCCCACCGGCTGGACGCTGCCGGTGCGGGAGGTGCGCGCCGCGGTGGGGGCGGGGTATGTCTACCCGATCTGCGGGGACATGCAGACCATGCCGGGTCTGGGCTCCAACCCTGCTGCGGCGCGGATCGACATCGACGAGCAGGGCCGGACCGTCGGGCTGTTCTGACCGCGGCGGCCGGCGGCGCGGCGGCGCCGCTCCCCGGCGCGCTCACGGCACTTGCGCAGGACCTCCTCGTCGGCGGCGGTGTTCTGCCCACCGGGGCAGGTGCCGAGGCTCGCGGTCGCGGCTGGTGAGGACGTGGATGACGCAGAAGATCCACAGCACGACCACCAGCGGGCCGAGGAGGATGCCGAGCCGCGCCACGTCACGCCTCCTTGCCGCCGTCGGAGCCCCGGTTCAGCCAGTCCCGCACCGAGCCGAGGAACGACGACGCGTCACCGACCAGCCTGCTCACCGTGTCCTGGGCCTGCCGGAAGGTCTCCTGGTAGCTACGGGCCGCTTCGCGCGCAGCCTGGTTCAGGTCGGCGGCGGCGTCCTCGGCGCGGCGAGGGTAGTCGCCGGAGAGCACCGTCGTGTAGTCCCCGGAGTCGACCCACCGGCGCAGCTCGGCCGCCCGTACGACGGCGAAGGGGTGTGACTGCGCCTCGACGAGGAGCAGCTTGAGCACCGACTCGCGCAGGTCGCCCGCGGTGGCGTACTCGGTGCCCTGGGCGAAGAACGAGGTCTGGTCGAGGTCCTCGAGATGGCCGCCGCTGGCCAGCTTCATGTGCACCCGGAAGGCGACCGCCGGGTCCTGGGTGGCCAGCAGCCCGGCCCGGTCGGCGGACAGCTCGGCCTTGCGTGACCACTCCATCAGCCCCGCAAGGATCGCGCGGACCCCGAGCCCGCCGAGCGGGATCGCCGTGAGCACGGCGCTGAGGTGGATCAGCCGCTGCAGCAGGGTCTGGTAGACGGCGTGGCCGCTGCCGACGTGCCCCATCTCGTGCCCGAGGACGAAGCGCATCTCCTCCTCGTCGAGGAGGTCGACCATGCCCGAGGAGACCACGACCAGCGGCTTGTCCATGCCGATGGTGAGCGCGGTCGGGACCGGGTTGGCGCCGACGTACAGCTCAGGCAGGGACGGCGCGTCGAGCGTGGCGGCGACGTCGCCGAGCAGGCGGTGCAGCACCGGGAACTGCCGCTCGTCGACCCGGACGGCCGACCCGAGGTAGACCAGCCGCACCGCGCGCTCGTTGACCAGCCCGGACAGCTTCTTGAGCAGGGTGTCGAACCCGCGCAGCTTGCGCAGGGCGACCAGTGCCCCGCGGTCGGCAGGGTGCTCCCACGCACGGGAGCTGATCCCCGGAAGCGGCGTGCGCTTGCGTGCAGGACCGGTAGGCATGCCTCACAGTCTGCCGGTGACGGTGGTGCCACGGGACCCGAAGGCGCAAACCGGTGCGCAAGGTCAGGTGGGGGCCAGGTGTGGTGGGAAGCCCCCGGTGGCGATCGGCCCCCAGCTCCGTGGGGTGACCCGGATCAGGGACTTGCCCTGGCGCCGCATCGCCGCCCGGTAGTCGTCCCAGTCGGGATGCTCGCCGGAGATCGCGCGGAAGTACTCGACCAGAGGCTCGAGGGCCTCCGGCATGTCGAGGACCTCGGCGTCGCCGTCGACCTGGACGTACGGGCCGTCCCACTCGTCGGACAGCACGCAGACGCTCACCCGCGGGTCGCGGCTGGCGTTGCGGGTCTTCGCCCGTTGCGGGTAGGTCGACACCACGACGCGGCCCTCGCCGTCCACGCCGCAGGTGACCGGTGACAGCTGCGGCGTCCCGTCCCGCCGGGTCGTCGACAGCAGCGCGCGGTGTCGCGACCGCAGGAACGCGGTCAGCTCGTCGCGGTCGGGGCGGTGCGTGGTCGCGATCTGGCGTGCCATGTCCCGACCCTACGACGGCGCCGAGCATGGTCCGGCTCTGATAGGTGTGGGAGATGGCCTGGGACAACGTGCGGTACGCCCGCGTCGGCGCGGGTCGGCTACCTCTCGACGAGGCCGAACGCGCCGCCCTGGGCCCGCCTGCGGAGCGCTTTCCGCTGTTCGGCTGAGCGG
>JALZDI010000347.1 GCA_030862655.1 Actinomycetota bacterium
GTGCGAGCCACCAGCAGCTCGGGGGAGGCGCCGCGTGACCTCGAGCTCAGCGTCATCGACCCCGGCACCAGCCCCGCCGACGACGACGCGGCGACGGTGACCTCTCCCGTCGACACCGCGTCCGGGCGCAGTGCGGCCACGTACGTGAGCCGCTCGGCGACCACGGTCAGGACGCTCGCGGTCCGGGCCGCCTCGAACCCGCGGGGGGTGCGCGCACCGCGCCCGCGCATCCGCTCGCGCAGGGCCTGGGGGGCCAACGAGCGGCTGCGCTCGGGGTCGCCCAGCTACGGCACCGTCAAGGCCGGCTTCGTGCACCACACCGTGAGCCAGAACAGGTACACCAAGAGGAAGGTGCCGTCGATCATCCGCGGCATCTACGCGTACCACACGCAGAGCCTGAACTGGAGCGACATCGGCTACAACTTCCTCGTCGACCGCTTCGGGCGCATCTGGCAGGGCCGGGCCGGCGACCTCAGCCGCAACGTGATCGGCGCGCACACCTACGGCTACAACCACGTCGCGTTCGCGATGTCGGCGATCGGCAACTTCGAGACCAAGGAGCCTCCGCGCGCCATGCTGCGCGCGTACGGGAAGCTGATGGGCTGGCGGCTCGGCAAGTGGGGCATCGCTGCCGGCGACCGGTCGCGGTACCTGGAGGGCAAGCGCTTCCACGCGATCAACGGTCACCGCGACGCGGGCTCGACCGCCTGCCCCGGGAAGTACCTGTACGCCAGGCTGCCGAGGATCCGCCGCCTCGCCCGGAACTGGCAGCGCTACGGCACGCTGACCGCGCCGGACGGCGGTGGCGAGCAGCCGCCGCCCGAGGACAACAACCCGCCGCCCCCGCCGGAGGAGGAGCCGCCCCCGCCGGAGGAGGAGACGCCCCGGCCGCCGCGCGAGCCGGACCGGCTGCGTGACCTGCAGTCCGACGGGTTCCCCGACCTGCTGGTGCGCGACCGGGCCACCTCGCGGCTGCAGGTGCTGGTCGGTGACGGCGGGCCGGGCTTCGCCCGCCGCGACACCGTGAACGACAACGTCGGTGGTGCCATGCTGTTCACCGGTGTCGGCGACGTCACCGGCGACGACCGCGACGACCTGCTGGTGCGCAACGGCCGCACCAAGATCGCCAAGGTACGGCCGGGCCGGCGCAGCGGCGGCTTCGGCAGGCCGATCGCGCCCACGCGCAGGTTCGCCGGAGCCGACCTGATCGCCGGAGTGGGCAACATGGTCGGCACCCGCCGGCCGGACGTCGTCGCCCGCGACGCCGAGACCGGCCGGGTGTGGCTGTACCGCGGCCGCGCCGGTGGCAGGTGGGGCCGCAAGCACGTGCTCATCCGTGACGGCCGCCGCCTGTCCCTGCTGGGGCGGGCCGGCGACCTCGACCGCAACGGCACCCGCGACCTGGTCGCGCGGTCCGGCCGGAGGCTGATGCTCTACCCCGGGCGGCGCAGCGGCCGCGTCGGCGCCCCGCTGGTGATCGCGCGGGGCTGGGCCGGCAAGGACCTGACCGCCGGCGGGTACGACGTGACCGGCGACGGCGAGCTCGACATCGTGGCGCGTGACCGGTCCACCGGGCGCACCTGGATCTACCTGACCAACCGCAAGGGCCGGATCAAGGGCCGGTTCGGCGGATGGCGCTCCTGGCGCGACCTCGACCGGCTCACCGGGGTCGGCGACGTGACCGGTGACGGCGAGGCCGACATCCTGGGCCGCTCCTCCGAGAGGCTGGTGGTGTTCCCGTCGCTGGGCACCCGCTGGCTGCAGGGTCCGCTGGACACCGGCCGGGTCGCCGGCAACGCCAACTTCCTGCAGGTGGTCGGCGACTGGAACGACGACGGCCACCCCGACGTGGTCGCCCGCTCGGCCCGCACCGGCATCGTGCGCCTGTACCGCGGCACCGGTGGCCAGGACCTGCGCGCGGGTGTCGTGCTCGCGCGCCACTGGCGGCACCGCACGTTCCTCGTCGGGCCCGGCGACCTGTCCGGTGACGGGCTGCCCGACCTGCTCTCCCGCGACCAGGACGGCGTGGTCTGGCTGCACCCCAGCAACGGGCGCATCGGCATGAAGCAGCGCACGGTCGCCCGGCAGCGGATCTTCCGCACCGACCTGGTGGCCGCGGCCGGCCGGTGGAACGACGACCGCACCCGGGACGTGATCGTGCGCAAGGCCCGCACCAAGGAGCTGTACCTGCTGCCCGGCACCCGCGAGGGGACCCTCGGCCGTGCGGTGCTGCTCCCCGGCGGCCGCCACTTCGGCGACTACGACAAGATCCTCGGCGTCGGCGACTTCAACGGTGACCGGCGTCCGGACATCCTGGCGCGCGAGTCGCAGCGCGGTCGGCTGTGGCTGTTCGCCGGCTCGGCGTCGGGGCTCAGGGAGCGCGAGTACGTCGCCTCAGGCATGGACCGCTTCGACCTGCTCGGTTAGCGGGGCCAGGCCTGCCAGGCGGAGTCGACGATCGCGGTCAGGTCGTGCTCGGCGCGCCAGCCGAGTGCCTCGTCGATGCGCGAGACGTCGGCTACCAGGGCCGCCGGGTCGCCGGGTCGGCGGGGCCCCACGGTCGGGGACACGTCGAACCCGGTGACGCGGGCGATCTGCCGCAGCACCTCGCTGACCGAGGCGCCGGTGCCGGTGCCGACGTTGAACACGTCGTGCGGCCGGTCGTCGCGGTCGAGGTAGTCGAGCGCTGCCAGGTGCGAGTCGGCCAGGTCCACCACGTGCACGTAGTCGCGGATGCAGGTGCCGTCGTCGGTGGGGTAGTCGTCGCCGAAGACGATCGGCTGCGTGCCGTCGGTGAGCGCGCGGAGCACGATCGGGACAAGGTTGAACACGCCCGGGTCGCCCAGGTCGGGCCAGCCGGCGCCGGCGACGTTGAAGTAGCGCAGGTTGACCGACCGCAGCCCCCACGCCGCTCCGGCCGCACGGATCATCCACTCGCAGACCAGCTTGGTCTCG
>JALZDI010000066.1 GCA_030862655.1 Actinomycetota bacterium
GGGGTGTAGCACTCGCGCAGTCTCGACGCGAAGGGGTGCCAGACGAAGGGCCCGCCGGTACGGTCCGGCGGGCCCTTCTCGGCGTGGTCTCAGGTCAGCGCCCGCCGACACCGACCGGCTCGGCCGGCTTCTCGTCAGCGTCGCCGATCACCACCGACCGGCGCTTGGACACGTACACGGCACCGGCCACGATCAGCGCCGCGGCGGCCGCGATGCCGATGCGCAGCGGGTCGTTCTCCTCGTCGCCGACCGACATCCCGACGACCGCGGGGGCAATCAGCAGTGAGACCAGGTTCATCACCTTGAGCAGCGGGTTGATCGCCGGGCCCGCGGTGTCCTTGAACGGGTCGCCGACGGTGTCTCCGATGACCGTGGCCTCGTGCGCCTGCGAGCCCTTGCCGCCGTGGTAGCCGTCCTCCACCAGCTTCTTGGAGTTGTCCCACGCGCCGCCGGAGTTGGCCAGGAACACCGCCATCAGCGTGCCCATGCCGATCGCGCCGGCGAGGTAGGAGCCCAGCGGCGCCGCACCGAGGCCGAAGCCGACCGCGATCGGGGCCAGGATCGCCAGCAGACCGGGCGTGGCCAGCTCGCGCAGTGAGTCGCGGGTGCAGATGTCGACGACCTTGCCGTACTCGGGACGTCCGGTGCCCTCCATGATCCCGGGGATGTCGCGGAACTGCCGGCGCACCTCGAACACCACCGCGCCTGCGGCGCGGCCGACGGCGTTGATCGCGAGACCCGTGAACAGGAACACCACCGCGGCGCCGATCAGCAGTCCGACCAGGTTGGCCGGGTCGGCCACGTTGAGCACGCCGAGCAGACCGAGGAAGGCCTCGCCGCTGTCCGGCCTGGTCTGCAGCGCGCCGGAGTCCTGCGCCGCGGTCGACACCGCCGAGGTGAACGAGCCGAACAGCGCGGTCGCCGCGAGCACGGCGGTCGCGATCGCGATGCCCTTGGTGATCGCCTTGGTGGTGTTGCCGACCGCGTCGAGCTCGGTGAGGATGCCCGCCGCCTCGCCGTCGACGTCACCGGACATCTCCGCGATGCCCTGCGCGTTGTCAGAGACCGGGCCGAACGTGTCCATCGCCACGATGACGCCGACGGTGGTGAGCAGCCCGCAGCCGGCCAGGGCCACCGCGAACAGCGACACGACGGTGACGCCACCGCCGAGCAGGAACGCGCCGTACACCGCCGCAGCGATGACCAGGGCGGTGTAGACCGCCGACTCGAACCCGACCGACAGGCCGGACAGGATGACGGTGGCCGGGCCGGTGAGCGCGGTCTTGCCGACGTCCCTGACCGGGCGGTGCTCGGTGCCGGTGAAGTAGCCGGTCAGCGCGAGGATCAGCGCGGCCAGCACGATGCCGATCAGCACGGCGACCGTGGCGATGATCCGCGGGTCGCCATCGGGTGTCGCGTCGAGGCCCAGCAGCTGGTCGAGCAGGCTGCCACTGGCCCCCTCGCCGCGGTCGAGCTCCTCGAAGCTGCCGGGCAGGTAGAGGAACGCAGCGGCGGTGCACAGCACCGCCGATATCGCCGCCGAGATGTAGAACGCGCGGTTGATCGTCGTCAGGCCGCTCTCACCGGTGCGGGGGCGGCACAGGTAGACACCGACGATCGCGGTCAGCGCGCCGATCGCAGGCACGATGAGCGGGAAGACCAAGCCCTGTGTACCGAACGCGATCGAACCGAGTATCAGCGCCGCGACCAGGGTGACCGCGTAGGACTCGAACAGGTCGGCGGCCATGCCGGCGCAGTCGCCGACGTTGTCACCGACGTTGTCGGCGATGGTCGCGGCGTTGCGCGGGTCGTCCTCGGGGATGTTGTGCTCGACCTTGCCGACAAGGTCGGCGCCCACGTCGGCGGCCTTGGTGAAGATGCCGCCGCCGACTCGCATGAACATCGCCAGCAGGGCGGCACCGAAGCCGAAGCCCTCGAGCACCGCGGGCGCGTCGCCCTTGTAGATGAGTACGACGACCGCGGCGCCGAGCAGGCCGAGCCCCACCGTGGCCATGCCGACCGTGCCGCCGGTGCGGAACGCGATCCGCATCGCCGGGTCGCGCCCCTCGCTGCGAGCGGCCGACGCCACCCGGACGTTGGCCCGCACGGCCAGCCACATGCCGAGGTAGCCGACGGCGGCGGAGAAGCCGGCACCGACGAGGAAGAACAACGACCGGCCGATCCGCACCCCGGCGTCGCCCGGGAGCACGAACAGCGCGGCGAACGCCACCACCGCGAAGATCGCAAGCGTCTTGAACTGGCGGGTGAGGTAGGCCGAGGCGCCCTCTTGCACGGCCCGGCCGATGGTCTTCATGTTCTCGGTACCTTCACCGGCAGCCAAGACCTCGCTACGGAACACGAACGCCATCGCGACCGCGACCAGCGCGATCACCGCGACGACGATGACGTAGGCGAAGTTGCTGCCGGACAAAGTCACATCCGCGCCGCTGCTGGCGAGGGTGAGCCCCGACATCCGTCCTCCTCTGGGTGGGGGCGCACGGCCCCGGTTCGAACGACACGGCTGCGTCCGGCGTACTCGCCGGAGGCGCAGCATTGGGACGTTTGGTGTGAGTCCGGGCGGAGTCTACTGACCAGTGAACTAGCTCACGGTCGGGGGTCGCCGCCGTCGCCGGGCTTCCAGCGCATGGTGACCGAGGACCCCCCCGGCCCGGAGACGACGTCGACGTCGTCGATCAGCCCCTCGATCAGGGCGAGCCTGTCCAGCAGCACGTGCGGCGAGCCCGCCGCGCCGGGCTCGGTGGGCACCGAGACGGCGGGGTCGGGCAGCTTCGCGGGCGTGCGCACGCTCACCTGCAGCCCACCGGTGTCGTCGAACTCCAGCGACAGCGGCTGGTCGCTTCCGGCGGCACGCAGTGCGTCCATGGCCAGGCCGCACGCCTCGCTCACGCCGAGGCGCACCTCGTCGAGGGCCTCGTCACCGAGACCGGCCATCCGGCCGACGGCGGCCGAGACCAGGCGCACCACCCGCACGTGGGCGGGGTCCTGGTCCACCGTCAGCGAGACCTTGGCCATCCGAGTCAGGCCGGTCGTCAGGCCGGCTGCTCGGCGACGGCCGTGTCCACGCTGTCGAAGATGGCGAAGACCTTGGTCAGACCCGTGATGCGGAAGATCTTCAGCAGCCGCTCCTGGGTGCAGACCAGGCGCAGGGAGCCGTCGTGCGCGCGCACCCGCTTCAGGCCCCCCACCAGGACGCCGAGGCCGGTGGAGTCGAGGAACTCCACGTCCTCCATGTCCACGACCAGGTGGTAGTTGCCGCGGTTGACCAGGTCGACGATGCTCTCGCGCAGCTTGGGCGCGGTGTAGACATCGATCTCGCCCCCGACCTCGATGACCATGCAACCCGACTGTTCACGGGTGTCCAGCGACAGGTCCACCGAAGCTCCCTTCGTCGCTTCCGGGTGTCGTTACTTGGCATTCAACCACGACCACGACGCCGAGGTTAGATGAAAGACTGTGACGATAAATGTCTGCACCTGACTCCGCATATGCGCCCGGACCCGCCGAGAGCACCCACCGGGCCGCTCGGGGCGCCCCCGCGACCGATCCGGAAGCGGTCGTCGACCGCCTGCTCGCCGCCCCCGGACGCGCCGAACGGCTGACCCATCTGGAGCGGGTCCCGGCCCGGGCCGCGCGCACCACCCCATGGCCGGTCTGGACGCACCCGGCCGTGCGGGTCGCGTTCGAGGGACGCGGCGTGTCGGTGCCGTGGCTGCACCAGGTCCAGGCCGCAGAGCACGCCCATGCCGGGCGGCACGTCGTACTCGCCACGGGGACCGCGTCGGGCAAGACGCTGGGCTATCTGCTGCCGGCGCTGACGGCGTTGGCCGAGGCCACCGCTGGTGACCGGGCGGGTCGCGGCGACCGCGCGGCAACCGTGCTGTACCTGTCGCCGACC
This sequence comes from Actinomycetota bacterium, assembly GCA_030862655.1. The sequence continues at coordinate 3,917 of JALZDI010000066.1, forward strand.
AAGGCCCTGGCCCAGGACCAGCTGCAGCTGCTGCACGAGCTGGACCTGCCGGGGGTACGCGTGTCGACCTACGACGGCGACTGCAGCCGCGAGGAGCGCGACTGGGCGCGCGAGCACGCGCACTACGTGCTGACCAACCCCGACATGCTGCACCGCACCCTGCTGCCCGGCCATGCCCGCTGGGCGAGGTTCCTCGGTGCGCTGCGCTACGTGGTGGTGGACGAGTGCCACCACTACCGGGGCGTCTTCGGCTCACACGTCGCGCAGATCCTGCGCCGACTGCGACGGCTCTGCCGGCACTACGGAGCCGACCCGACGTTCGTCCTGTCCTCGGCCACGGTGGCCGAGCCCGAGGGCGCCGCAGCCCGGCTGGTGGGCGCGGAGGTGGCCGCCGTCACCGACGACGGCTCGCCCCGGGGGCCGACGGCGCTCGCCCTCTGGGAGCCGCCGCTGACCCGGCTGACCGGCGAGAACGGCGCACCGGTACGACGGACGGCGACGGCCGAGGTCGCCGACCTGCTTGCCGACCTGGTCGTCGACGGCGTGCGCACGCTGGCGTTCGTGCGCTCGCGCCGCGGGTCGGAGACCGTGGCGATGACGACCCGCGACCACGTCGCCCGGGTCGACGCCGACCTGGCCCGGCGGGTGGCGGCCTACCGCGGGGGCTACCTTCCCGAGGAGCGGCGTGAGCTGGAGCGCCGGCTCAAGAACGGCTCGCTGCTGGCGCTGTCGGCCACCAACGCGCTCGAGCTGGGGATCGACATCGCGGGGCTGGACGCCGTCCTGATGGCGGGCTTTCCCGGCACCCGGGCGGCGATGTGGCAGCAGGTCGGGCGGGCCGGCCGGGAGCAGCAGGGCGCCGTCGGCGTGCTGGTCGCGCGCGACGACCCGCTGGACACCTACCTCGTGCACCACCCCGAGGCGCTGCTCGGTCGGCCGGTGGAGGCAACCGTGTTCGACCCGGCCAACCCCTACGTGCTGGGCCCGCACCTGTGCGCGGCCGCGGCGGAGCTGCCGCTGACCGAGGACGACTTCGTGCTGTTCGGCGACGGGACCGGCGCGGCGGTCGAGGCGCTGACCGAGGCGGGCCTGCTGCGCCGCCGGCCCCGCGGATGGTTCTGGACCCGCAGGGACCGGGCCAGCGACCTGGCCGACATCCGGTCGACCGGCGGCAGCCAGGTGCGGGTGGTGGAGCAGGGCACCGGCCGGATGCTGGGCACCGTCGACGGGGGTGCCAGCCACTCCACCGTGCACGCCGGAGCCGTCTACCTGCACCAGGGCGTGCCCTACCTGGTGCGCACCCTGGACCTCGAGGAGGGTGCCGCGCTCGTCGAGCGTGCCGACCCCGACTACAGCACGACCGCGCGCGAGCAGACCGACATCCGCGTGCTCGACACCGCGCGGCGACAGCAGTGGGGCACCGCGAGGCTGTGCTTCGGCTCGGTTGAGGTGACCAGCCACGTGGTGTCGTTCCTGCGCCGGCGGCTGGTCAGCGGAGAGGTACTCGGCGAGGAGCCGCTGGAGCTGCCGCCGCGCACGCTGCGGACCAAGGCTGTGTGGTGGACGCTGACCGCGGAGCAGCTGGCCGCTACCGGTCTGCACCCGGCCGACGTACCCGGCTCCGCGCATGCGGCCGAGCACGCCTCGATCGGCCTGCTGCCGCTTGTGGCCACCTGCGACCGCTGGGACATCGGCGGTGTCTCCACCGCGCTGCACGAGGACACCGGTGAGATGACCGTGTTCGTGTACGACGGGCATCCCGGTGGTGCCGGCTTCGCCGAACGCGGGTACACCGACGCGGTGGAGTGGCTGTCCATGACACGCGACGCGATTGCTTCGTGCGACTGTGACGAGGGGTGTCCCTCGTGCGTACAGTCGCCCAAGTGCGGGAACGCGAACAACCCGCTCGACAAGCGCGGTGCCGTCCTCGTGCTTGACGCGCTGCTGGCCGGAAAGGGAACCGGATGATCGTCATCGGTGTGCTGTTGATCCTCCTCGCCGCGCTGTTCCTCGTCCTGGTGCTGGTAGGCGGCTCCGAGCAGACGCTCGAGTTCGGTCTCGGCCTCGGCAGCCTCGACCTCACGGCCACGGGGATCTTCCTGCTCGGTGCGGCCACCGTGCTGATCTTCGTGTCCGGGCTGGAGCTGCTGCGCTCCGGTTTACGCCGGTCGATGCGCCGCCGGCGTGAGCTCAAGCAGGCGCGGGCTGTCGTCGCTGATCACGACCGGCGTGAGCAGCCGGCCACGTCCGAGCAGACATCGGCGGGACCGACGTCTACATCTTCGACGGGCAGTGAGACCACCGGCAGCACCACGGCGACCGAGTCGCCCGACCCGAGCACGCACGAGACCTCCGGAGGCACCGACGCCCCCGGCTCCACACGCGACCGGTAACGCTCCGCGGTCGCCGTTTCGCGGCAGCCGCATTCACTCGTGCCGTGAGAACGTGCGCAGCCGCGGGTCTGAGCCTGCACATCCGGCACGCCAGCCTCATCGCGCCGGCCCGGCGCGGGCGCGAGCGCTGATCACGTGGTGCAGCCCGAACGCGTACTCTGCCTCGACCTCAACCGTCACCGTGACGTCAAGCCCCGCGGGCGTGCACCCGGTCAACCTGGCGCCGTTGCCCCCAGCGGTGCGGGCCGCCACCTCGCAGCCCCCCGACCCCGTCGAGGCCGCTGCCAGCGCTGCCAGGTCGGCGGCAGCAGTCGCGCGATGCTTCGCCGCCGCCAGCCCGGCGAACACGGTCACCCCCGCGGCCATCGCCGTCAACACGACGACGATCGCCAGCACGTACAGGGTGGCGTTCCCACCCTGGCGTCGACGACGAGCACGGGGACATTCACCAGGACGTGACATCGGCCGTCTCCGCCGGCGTCACCGCCGTGGCTCGCAGGTCGAGGGCAGCGGCGGAGTCCAGCAGACCTCCCGGCGGGGTCGCCCGGTAGCTGACCTCGACCTCGACCATGCCGTCCACCTTCGTGAACCGGACGTGGGCACCGGCGGGTGCGGACTGCCGGGCCAGGTCCATCGCCACGTGGTCGGGCTCAGCACGGGCCAGCGCCCGTGCGGCGTCGCGGGCGGCGTCCACGCACTGCACCTGCGCGACCCCGAGCCCCACCAGCCAGGCCAGCGCCGCCGCGACCAGCATCAGCGTCGGCAGCAGCACCGCCATCTCGGCGGTGACCGTGCCCGCCTGGGACCGTCGGCCACCTTGCTGACCGGTGCTGTGCTGCATCGCGGTCCTGCCTCTCTGCGGGTCGGGCCCTGGGGTCGACCGGCCGGGCCCGACCTCGCGTCCTCAGAAGTACTTGCCGATCGTGGACTCGAACAGGTTCTTGAACAGGTCCTGGACCCACGGCTCGCTGAGCAGCTTGACCAGGACTCCGGCGAAGCCGCAGCTCGCGACGGTGCCGACGGCGTACTCCGCGGTGGTCATCCCGCGCTCATCGCGGGACCGACGCGGACGTGCGTTGGACATGGGAGCCACCTTCCGTTGTGCGCCAGGGGCGCAGCCTTCGGTTGTCGAGCAGCAGCCTCGCCGCGTGGCCAGGGCCGTGGCCGGGTGAAGTGGCGGGCTGGGCATGACCAGGCCGGTCTCAGCGGGTGGGGACACAAACCGGCCCGCTCACCACCACGACATGGCCGCGAAGGCGCTGACGACCGAGGGCACGATGCCGATCAGCACGAACGCGGGCAGAAAGCACAACCCGAGCGGTGCCGCGGCGCGCACCCCGACACTG
>JALZDI010000348.1 GCA_030862655.1 Actinomycetota bacterium
TGGTGTGCAGGTTGATCTGGGAGTGGAAGGCCAGCGACTCGAACACGTGCCGGTTGAGCACGAACGGGTAGTTCCCGCCGATGGTGAAGGAGTTGTACTCCTCCGGCTCACCGGTCATCACGCAGTAGGAGCGGCCGGAGACGTCCACGGCGGCGTGCGCGAGGGTCTCGTCCATCGGGATCCAGGCGTCGCCGAAGCGGCGGATGCCCTTCTTGTCGCCCAGCGCCTGGCGCAGCGCCTGGCCGAGCACGATCGCGGTGTCCTCGACGGTGTGGTGGGCGTCGATGTGGATGTCGCCGGTGGACTTGACCTTGAGGTCGAACGCGGCGTGCGTGCCCAGCGCGGTGAGCATGTGGTCGTAGAACGGGACCGTGGTGTCGATGTCGACCTGCCCGGTGCCGTCGAGGTCGAGCTCGACCACCACCGACGACTCCTTGGTGGTGCGCTCGACGCGACCGACCCGCGTGCCTGGCTGAAAACTCACCGTTCGATCTCCTCAATGACTGCCTTGCTCGCCGCCAGGAACGCGTCGTTCTCGGCGGGCGTGCCGATGGTGACCCGCAGGTGGCCGGGGATGCCGACGTCGCGGATCAGCACGTCGGATTCCAGGTAGCGCTCCCAGGCGCGGTGCGCGTCGGTGAAGCGCCCGAACAGCACGAAGTTGGCGTCGCTGGGGGCCGGGGTGAACCCGAGCTCCCGCAGCGCGGCCACGACCCGCTCGCGCTCGTCGATCAGCGCGCGCACCGAACCCAGCGTGGCGTCGGCGTGCCGCAGCGCGGCGCGGGCGGCGGCCTGGGTGACCGCGGAGAGGTGGTACGGCAGCCTGACCAGCAGCAACGCCTCGATCATGGCCGGAGCCGCCGCCAGGTAGCCCAGCCGTCCGCCCGCGAAGGCGAAGGCCTTGCTCATGGTGCGGCTGACGATGACCTTCGCCGGGTAGCGCTCGATCAGCTCGACCGCGCTGGGCTGCGCGGAGAACTCGGCGTAGGCCTCGTCGACCACGACCACGCCGGGCGCGGCGTCGAGGACGGCCACCAGGTCGGCCGGCGAGATCGACGCGCCGGTGGGGTTGTTCGGGCTGGTCACGAACACCACGTCGGGCTGCTTCTCGGCGACCAGGCGGGCCGCTTCGGCACCGTCGAGGCTGAAGTCCGCGCGGCGCGGCGCGGGCAGCCAGTCGGTGCGGGTCCCGGCGGACAGGATCGGGTGCATCGAGTACGAGGGCTCGAAGCCCAGCGCGCTGCGCCCGGGGCCTCCGAACGCCTGCAGGATCTGCTGCAGGACCTCGTTCGAGCCGTTGGCGGCCCACACGTTGTCCATCGCGAGCCCGACACCGGTCGCGGTGGACAGGTAGGCGGCGAGGTCGCCGCGCAGCTGCCTGGCGTCGCGGTCCGGGTACCGGTGCAGGTCAGCGGCAGCTTCCTGGACCGCCGCGGTGACGTCGGCGACGAGTTCCGGCGGCGGCGGGTAGGGGTTCTCGTTGGTGTTCAGCCGGACCGAGACGTCCAGCTGCGGCGCGCCGTAGGGGCTGCGACCGCGCAGGTCGTCCCGCAGCGGCAGGTCGGCCAGCGTCGTGTCGGCGCCGAGCACGTCACTCATGGGTGTCCTTCGTCGTCATGTCGCCACCTCGGTCAACGGAGGTTCTCACCTGCACCGTTGCGGCGGCCGAGGTCTGCATCGTCTCTAGAAGCGGGCGGTCACGGCTTGGCCGTGGGCGGGCAGGTCCTCGGCGTCGGCGAGTGCGACGACCTGGTCCGCGACGTCGCGGAGCGCCTGCTCGGTGTAGGAGATGACGTGGATGCCGCGCAGGAAGCTCTGCACGCTCAGGCCCGAGGAGTGCCGGGCGCAGCCACCGGTGGGCAGCACGTGGTTGGAGCCGGCGCAGTAGTCGCCGAGCGAGACCGGCGCGTACGGACCGACGAAGATCGCGCCCGCGTTGCGCACCCGCGCGGCGACCGCGTCGGCGTCGGCGGTCTGGATCTCCAGGTGCTCGGCGGCGTAGGCGTTGACCACCCGCACGCCGTCGTCGAGGTCCGAGACCAGGATGCAACCGGACTGCTGCCCGGTCAGGGCCGTGCGGATGCGCTCGACGTGCTTGGTCCGGCCGACCTGGCGCTCCAGCTCGGCGTCGACGGCGTCGGCCAGCTCCGGCGAGGTCGTGACCAGCACGCTGGCGGCCAGCGTGTCGTGCTCGGCCTGGCTGATCAGGTCGGCGGCGACGTGCACCGCGTCAGCGGTGCCGTCGGCCAGCACCGCGATCTCGGTGGGACCGGCCTCCGAGTCGATGCCGATGAGGCTGCGCAGGTGGCGCTTGGCGGCGGTGACGTAGACGTTGCCGGGGCCGGTGACCATGTCGGCGGGCAGCAGCTCGCCGTCGTCGGTGTCGCGGCCGCCGTAGGCCAGCAGCGCGACGGCCTGCGCACCGCCGACCGCCCACACCTCCTCGACGCCCAGCAGCTGCGCGGCGGCCAGGATCGTCGGGTGCGGCAGACCCCCGAACTCGGCCTGCGGCGGGCTGCACACCACCAGCGATTCGACACCGGCGGTCTGGGCCGGGACGACGTTCATGACGACGCTCGACGGGTAGACGGCGAGGCCGCCGGGCGCGTAGAGGCCGACGCGCTCGACCGGCACCCAGCGCTCGGTGACGGTGCCACCGGGCACGACCTGTGTGGTGCTGTCGGTGCGCTGCTGGTCGGCGTGCACACGGCGAGCGCGGGCGATGGACTCCTCCAGCGCGGAGCGCACGGCCGGGTCGAGCTCGTCGAGCGCGCGGCTGAGCTCCGCCGCGGGCACCCTCACCCGTTCGGGGCGGACTCCGTCGAACTTGTCGGTGTAGTCGAGCACGGCGTCGACGCCGCGGTCGCGGATGTCCTCGATCACCGGACGGACCCGATGCAGCACGTGCTCGACGTCCATCTCGGCGCGCGGCAGCGTGGCGCGCA
>JALZDI010000349.1 GCA_030862655.1 Actinomycetota bacterium
GCCCATGGCCGCGTCGCGCACCGCGACCGCGACCGCGTGGTGCACCTGCTCCTGGAACACGCTCGGGATGATGTAGTTGGCGTTCAGCTGGTCCTCGGTGACCACCGACGCGATCGCCTTCGCCGCGGCCAGGAGCAGCCGGTCGTCGATCGTGCGGCTGTGCGCGTCCAGCAGCCCGCGGAACACGCCGGGGAACGCGAGCACGTTGTTGATCTGGTTGGGGTAGTCCGAGCGGCCGGTGGCCACGACCGCGGCGTGCCGGCGGGCCACGGCGGGGTCGACCTCGGGCACCGGGTTGGCCAGCGCGAACACCACCGCGTCGTCGGCCATGCTCTCCACCACCTCGGCGCCGAACAGGTTGGGCGCCGAGACCCCGATGAACACGTCGGCCCCGTGCAGGGCACCGGCCAGGTCGCCGGTGAGCCCGGCGGCGTTGGTCTCGTCGGCGATCCAGCGCAGTGACTCCGACAGCTGGTCGCGGCCGCGGTGGATGACCCCGTCGATGTCGGCGACCACCACGTCGCGGACACCGGCGAGCAGGAGCAGCCGCAGGATCGCCGACCCGGCGGCGCCCGCCCCCGAGAGCACGATCCGCGCCTTGGCGACGTCCTTGCCGACCACGCGCAGCGCGTTGGTGAGGGCGGCCAGCACGACGATCGCCGTACCGTGCTGGTCGTCGTGGAAGACGGGGACGTCGAGCAGGTCGCGCAGCCGGCGCTCCACCTCGAAGCAGCGTGGTGCGGAGATGTCCTCCAGGTTGATGCCGGCGAACACCGGGGCGATCACCTGCACGGTGCGCACGATCTCCTCGACGTCCTGGGTGTCCAGGCAGATCGGCCACGCGTCGATGCCGGCGAACCGCTTGAACAGCGCCGCCTTGCCCTCCATCACCGGCAGCGCCGCGGACGGGCCGAGGTTGCCCAGGCCGAGCACCGCCGAGCCGTCGGTGACCACCGCGACCGCGTTGCGCTTCACGGTCAGCCGGCGGGCGTCCTCGGGGTTGTCCGCGATCGCCTGGCACACCCGCGCGACGCCGGGCGTGTAGACCATCGACAGGTCGTCGCGGTTGCGGATCGGGTGCTTGGACTGCATCTCGATGGTGCCGCCGAGGTGCATCAGGAAGGTGCGGTCGGAGACCTTGTGCACGTGTACGTCGGGCAGCGCACGCAGCGCCTCGACGATCGACTCGGCGTGCCCGGTGTCGGAGGCCGCGCAGGTGACGTCGATGCGCAGCCGGTCGTGCCCGGAGGAGGTCACGTCGAGCGCGGTGACGATGCCGCCGGCCTGCTCCACCGTGGTGGTGAGCTGGCTGACCGGCCCGCCGGCGGGCACGTCGAGGCGGACGGTGATCGAGTAGCTGACGCTCGGGACAGTCACCCGTGCATCGTGTCAGACGTGAGCGGGACGGCGGCACACACGGGGGCGCGGCGGCCGTGCATGGAGAACCCCCGCCTGGCCAGGGAGGGAGGCGACCAGGCGGGGGTTGGCTGGGGCAGGTAGGGGTGGGCTGTCGGGCGGTCAGGCCGCGAGGGCGTGCCGCAGCCGGGTGAGCCAGCCACCGTCGGCGCGGTGTGTCGGCTCCGCCGCCGGCAGGGTCTTCTGCACGGTCACGGCCCGAGCCCGCTGCTCGACCTCCTGGCCGATGCGCACGGCCTGCGGGTCGGCCATGCCGGTGAGCCCGCTGGCGGTGGCCAGCAGCGTCCACTCCTTGCGCCGGGCCCGCCGCATGAACTCCTCGTCCGCCTCGGCGTCGAGGATCGCGCGGACGCCGGGCATGTCGGCGGCCAGTCCGCGCCAGGCGTGCACCACGGCCTGCTGCAGGTCCCACGGCTGCTCGGTGAGCTCACGCTCGATCGCGCCGGACAGCCGGGTGTGCCAGCGCATCTGCAGTGCGCCGACCAGCTCGGCGGGCTGACCGAAGGCCTTCCGCGCGCCGTCGAGGTCCGCCCAGGGAAGGGCGCCGTCGCGCCGGCGGTCGGCGATGGTCATCGCCTCGCGCAGCACCTCGTCTCGTCGGTGGGCTTCCCAGGTCATGGTCCGCCTCCTTTCTCCGTACCAACGGTACGTACTAAAGGTATGTCGGATACCAGAAGTCATGCAACCTGGGCCGCCGTGAGGCCGGTCACCCCGAGTCCCCCGGCGTACCGGCGGTCGGACCTATGCTGACCGTATGACGACGCACCGGGTGAGGCGTGCGGTCTCGCGCCGCCAGGAGTACTCCTCGTCGACGCGCCGCGCGCTGTGCGACAGCGCCGCCGAGCTGTTCGCCGAGCGGGGGTACGCCGGCACGTCCCTCGACGAGGTGGTGGCCGACGCCCGGGTGACCAAGGGGGCGCTGTACCACCACTTCAAGGGCAAGCTCGCGCTCTTCGAAGCGGTCTTCGACCGGGTCGAGGCCGACGCGGTCAAGCGCATCACCGCCGACGTGCGCCGCGAGAAGGACCCCTGGCAGAAGGCCCTCACCGGCGTGTCGTCGTTCCTGGAGGTCTGCCGCCAGCCCGCCTACCGCCGCATCGTGATGCAGGAGGGCCCGGTCGCGCTCGGCTTCGACCGGTGGCGCAGCGAGGAGCGGTCCACCTACGGCCTGGTGCAGGACCTGGTGCGCGAGGTGATGCGCCAGTACGACGTGCACGGCACGCTGCTGGACACGTTCTCCTACATCTTCTTCGGGGCGATGAGCTCGGCCTCCATCGCCGTCGCCGAGGCCGACGACCCCGACCGCGCCAGCGAGGAGGTCTCCACGGTGGTGTCGCTGATGCTCGCCGGCCTGCGTCAGGCCGTCGAGTCCGGCATCGACCTCAGCGCGCCCCTGCACGACCCGCGGGCACTGCTGCAGGACGACCTCGGCGCGTGAGGCCGGCAGACGGCCGGACCCCGGCCCGTCGCCCGGTCAGGCGCCGCGGCGGCGCAGGCGCAGCAGCACGAACCCGCCTCCGGCC
>JALZDI010000350.1 GCA_030862655.1 Actinomycetota bacterium
AACCACTCCTTCAGGTCTCGTCCGGTGGCCGAGGGAATCCGCTCGACCAGCTGCCGATGTGTCTCTTCGGAGTGGTGTAGGGCCATGCTTTCCTCCGTGGGATTGGTCGTGATCTGAGGGTGCCTCATGAACCCGCAGGGCACAAGACCCCACTCAGGACCCCACTCACGACTCCACTCAGGCCTCCACGTGCTCCACGCGGTCCATGTCGGGAACAGGCCGGCGGCGCCGGTGCCGCAGGGTGACCCAGCGGCCGCGGGCACCGCGCTCGCGTCCGGCCACCTCGGTGCCGCTGACCTCGGTGCCGGCGCTCTCGGCCGCCTCGGCGGCGGCGTACGAGACCGGCAGCACGCCCTCGCCGCGGAACGTCTCCGGCTCCTCGTCGGCCTCCGGCGCCAGCCCGACCGCGGCGGCGATCGAGGGCAGCAGCGCGGCCACCACGCTGGCGTAGCCGGCCGCCGAGGGGTGGAACCGGTCCGGGCCGAAGTAGTGCCCCGGCTCCCGGTCGAACTCGGGACCCAGCAGCGCGCCCAGCGACACCGTGCGCGCCCCGGCCTCCACCGCGGCGATCGTCTGCCCCGCGGCCAGTCGCCGGCTCCACGCCCGGGCCACCTGGCGCAGCGGTGGCGGGATCGGCCGGATCGTGCCCAGGTCGGGGCAGGTGCCGACGATGACCTCGCTGCCCTCCGCCCGGAGCCGGCGCACGGCGGCCTCCAGCAGGCGGACCGACTCCGGCGGCCAGACCGAGTGGGTGACGTCGTTGGCGCCGACCACGATCACGGTCACCTCCGGCGGGTCCGCGAGCGCGCGGTCGATCTGCTCGTCGAGGTGCCTGGACTCGGCGCCCACCGCCGCGTGCACCCCGACCCGGACCGGGCGCCCGGCGTGCTCGGCCAGCCCGGCAGCGAGCAGCGCGCCCGGGGTCTGGTCGGGGTCGTCCATGCCGTAGCCGCAGGCCGAGGAGTCGCCCAGCAGCGCCAGCCGGATCGGCGGCCCGGAGAGGCCGCGCCCGTAGGTGCCGCTGGCGTTGGGCGCGTCGGGGCGGCGCGGACCGATGAGCCGCCGCGCCCAGAGCGCCTGCAGGCGCAGCAGGCCGTAGAACGACCCGCCGAGCAGCCCGAGGCCGCCACCGCCGTACGCCGCCCTGGCCGCCAGCCGGCGGGCAGCGGTTGCTCTGCTCATGACCGACCTCCCCCTGCGTGCTGACTCAAATGTACGGGGCGGCACCGACGCCTACGGGCGTGACGTCCCGCCCCATTAGGCTGACAGCGTGAAGTATGTGGACTCCCTCCTCGACCTGGTCGGCGACACCCCGCTGCTGCGGCTGCAGAAGGTGACCGACGGCGCCCGCCCCACCGTGCTCGCCAAGGTCGAGTACATGAACCCCGGCGGCAGCGTGAAGGACCGGATCGCCAAGCGGATGGTCGAGGCCGCCGAGGCCGAGGGCGCGCTCAAGCCCGGCGGCACGATCGTGGAGCCCACGTCGGGCAACACCGGCGTCGGGCTGGCCATCGTGGCCCAGGCCAAGGGCTACCAGTGCGTGTTCGTCTGTCCCGACAAGGTCAGCGAGGACAAGCGCAACGTGCTCAAGGCGTACGGCGCGGAGGTCGTCGTCTGCCCGACCGCGGTCGAGCCCGAGCACCCCGACTCCTACTACTCGGTCTCCGACCGGCTGACCCGCGAGATCGACGGCGCCTGGAAGCCCGACCAGTACTCCAACGTCAACAACCCGCGCTCGCACTACGAGCAGACCGGGCCGGAGATCTGGGAGCAGACCGAGGGCCGGGTCACCCACTTCGTGTGCGGGATCGGCACCGGCGGCACGATCAGCGGCGCGGGGCAGTACCTCAAGGAGGTCAGCGACGGCCGGGTGCAGGTCGTCGGCGCCGACCCGGAGGGCTCGGTGTACTCCGGCGGCACCGGCCGCCCCTACCTGGTCGAGGGCGTGGGCGAGGACTTCTGGCCCACCACCTACGACCGCGGCGTGGCCGACCGCATCATCGCGGTCTCCGACAAGGACTCGTTCGTCACCACCCGGCGGCTGGCGCGCGAGGAGGCGCTGCTGGTCGGCGGTTCGTCGGGGATGGCCGCGGCCGCGGCGGTCCGGCTGGCCCAGGAGGTCGACGACCCCGACGCGGTGATCGTCGTACTGCTGCCCGACGGGGGGCGGGGCTACCTCACCAAGGTGTTCGACGACGCGTGGCTCTCGCACTACGGCTTCCTGCGCGGCGAGGACGAGCGCACGGTCGGCGACATCCTGCGTGGCAAGGGCGGCCAGCTGCCCGCGCTGGTGCACACCCACCCCAACGAGACGATCGCCGAGGCGGTCGCGATCCTGCGCGAGTACGCCGTGTCGCAGATGCCGGTGGTCAAGGCCGAGCCGCCGGTGATGGCCGCCGAGGTCGTCGGCGCCGTGGCCGAGCGCGACCTGCTGGAGGCGTTGTACGGCGGGAAGGCGCGGCTGGCCGACCGGGTCGAGGCGCACATGTCCGCGCCGCTGCCGACCATCGGCTCCGGCGAACCGGCCGCCGCGGCCGTGGCCGCGCTCGAGGGGGCCGACGCGCTGCTCGTGCAGGAGGACGGCAAGCCCGTTGGCGTGGTGACCCGCCAGGACCTGCTCGGAGCCCTCGCCACCAGCTGAGCCCCCTCCCGCCGAGACTGCACGAGTGCCCCGCCCCGGAGCATCCACGCAGTGTCGACGCGAGGGGTGGTCAGAAGTCCAGGTTGTTCAAACCGCCCTCGATGACCGATGCCGTGCTCATCGGGTTGCCGGCAGGGTCGATGGACCGCGGCTCGTCCCCGTGGACAGGTCCGGTGCCGCCGGGTTGGTGACAGGTCATGCCACGACACGGGATGGCACAGGTTTCGTCGAGATCCGTACAATCTGGCGTCGTCGCGTGCCCCTGGGCGCGGGTTGGGGTACGCCGGGTGGGGCACTT
>JALZDI010000351.1 GCA_030862655.1 Actinomycetota bacterium
GTCGGCGAGGTGGCCGAGCAGCACGACCTGCCGGTGGAGAACCTGGTCGCCCCCGACAGCGTCCGCCGGCTGTGCTGGACGCCGCCGGAGCCTGTCGACCATGAGACGGTGGCCGAGGCGCTGCGCGGCCACGGGGCGCGCGAGTGGCAGCTCGGGCTGGTGACCGACGTGCTCAGTGAGGCTCTGGCACGCTAGCGCGCTGCTGCTGGGGCCTCGCCGTCCTGGGCTTGCGCAGGAACAGCCACGTCACCACGCCGGTGTAGCCGCTCCACACGATGACCTGCTCGATCGAGGGGCGGGGGTCCCATCCGGCGATGGCGATCAGGAAGTTGCCGACCTCGGTCTCGCCGGTCAGCCACGGGAACATGGTCAGGTTGTAGACCGCGTCGTAGTACAGCGGCAGGTCGCCGATGAGCTGCAGCCCGCCGACGGCCCGCGACAGCAGGCCGGCCGCGAACAGGATCAGCACCACCCCGGTCACCTTGAAGAACTGCCGCATCGGCAACCTCTTGCCGCCGATCACGACCATCCAGCCGAGCACCGCCGACAGCCCCAGGCCGAGGACCGCGCCCACGAACAGGCCCCAGCTGTCGCCTCCGGTGGACAGGGCCAGCAGGAAGACCGCGGCCTCGAAGCCCTCCCGCAGCACCGCCAGGAACGCCGCCGCGACGACCGCCACCTTGACGTTGCCGGCGCCGTGGATGGCGTGCTCCATGCTGGTCTGCAGCTCGCCGCGGATCTTCATCGCGTGCGCGCGCATCCAGAAGATCATCCAGGTCAGCACGACGACCGCGAACAGCATCACCGCGGCGAACGCGCGCGCCCGCGCGTCGCCCTCGAGGCTGCCGATGCCGACGTGCAGCGCGATGCCGAAGGCGCCGGCGATCGCGAACGCGGCGCCGACCCCGACCCACATCGGGCCGAGCAGGTCACGTCGCCCGGTGCGCTGCAGGTAGGCGTAGAGGATCGCGATCACCAGGGCGGCCTCGAAGCCCTCGCGCAGCATGATCAGGAACGGGGCGAGCATGGTTCTCCTCGGGTCAGTGGGAGGCGGACCCGCTCGAGCCGGTAGAACCGGTCGAGCCCGTGGATCCGGTCGAGCCGGTCGAGCCGGTCGAGCCCGAGCTGGTGCCGGCCCCGTCGTCGGCGCAGCCGGTCAGGCCGAGCGTGCCGACCAGCGCGGCGGCGCCGGCCAGGGCGGTCAGTCGTGTGCGGGTCATGGGTGTTCCTCTCGTGTCGGGGTCAGTGCGTCAGCTGCCGCTCCCGCGGCGGTGCGGGGGGCGGGTCGTCGTCGGAGGTGGGGGTACGGCGGGGCCGCAGCCGCCACCAGGTCGCGGCGGCCAGCGCGGTCAGCAGGGCCAGCCACACCACGTGGCCGAGCATGTAGGACCCGCCGGCGTAGTCGGGCAGCACCGGGCCGAGCGACCGGTAGGCCGGGGCCATCGCGTCGCGGAAGCGGACCACCCAGGTGATTTGGTCCTGCCAGCCCTGCAGCAGCAGGGCGAACAGCGACAGCACGCCGAGCCCGCCGAGCACGGCCGCGACCGGGCGCAGCCGTGGCAGCACCCGGTGCACCAGCCAGAGCACGGCCAGCGCGGCGAGCGGCAGCACCACGACGACCTGCCGGCCGGGCCACCAGAAGCCGTGCATGGTCAGTGCGACCCAGGTGGCGGTGGCCCAGGCCGCTGCCAGCGGTGCGAGCAGTGTCAGCCAGCCAGGCGGGCGGCGTACCAGCAGCGCGACCACCGCGGGCACCAGCAGCAGCCACGCGGGCTGCCAGGGCACCAGGCCGTAGTGCTGGTCCATGAGCAGCCCGACCAGCCGCAGCGACCGGCCGAGGTAGCCGGGGTCGACGCCGACCACGGAGAACTCGCCGGTCTGCTGGAAGTGGTCGCCGCTGGCGTAGGCGGTCCAGCCGCCCCAGATGACCCGGTGCAGTGCCAGGTAGGCGACGCCGGCGGCCGCGAGCACGCCGCAGACCCATGCCAGCGGCCGCCCGCCGGCGCGGCGCCACACCTGCACCAGCAGCAGGGCGGTGAGGGCGAGCGCGACCGGGACGTACTTGCTGCTCAGCCACGGCAGCGCGACCACCGCGGCGACGGCGCCCAGCACGTGCGCCACCCGTGGCCGCGGTGTGGTGAGCATCGCGACCGCGGCCAGCGTGACCAGCGCGGCCGGCATCTCGGGGTAGACCTGCTGGGAGTAGACCCCCAGCGGCGGCGAGGCGAACGCCACTGCGGAGCCGGCGGCGGCGAGCCGTGGGGTGACGCCGAACCGGCGGACGGCGGTCCAGGCCAGCAGCGCGGCACAGGCGCCGGCCAGCAGCGCCAGGGCGATCTTGGCGCCGACCCAGCCGAACAGCCCCATGGGTAGCGCGAGCAGCAGGGGCAGCAGCGGGTCGTGCGGCGAGACCCGCGAGCCGTCGGGGAAGCGCTCGGTCTGCACCGGCAGCGCGTCGGAGTGGAACACCCGCCAGCGCTTCGCGGCCAGCTCGTCGGAGATGTCGAGGTCGCCGTCCTCGGACAGCGAGAGCGCGGACAGCAGGTACTGCGGCTCGTCGACGTCGGCGTGGTCGCCGTACGACGCGTGCACGCCGAGGCCGAGCACCGCGGCGACGAAGGCCGTCGTCGCCGGCACCCACAGCCAGGCGTGCCGCCTCATCCGGGCACCACCACGGGCGCCGCGACGACCCGGGCGACGACGTCGTCGAGGTCGGTGTCCGGGCGGAACCCGGTGAGCCGCTCGAAGCGGGTGGTGTCGGCCCAGGTGTCGGCGACCTCGTAGTGCGCCGCCCGCTCCACGCGCACGTCGGGGTCGAGCCCGAGGGCGGCGCCGAGCGCCCGCACCACCTCGCGCAGCGTGCGGGGGGTGCCGGAGCCGAGGTTGACGGTGCCGGTCGCGCCCTGGTCGAGCAGCGCGACCAGACCACGGGCC
>JALZDI010000067.1 GCA_030862655.1 Actinomycetota bacterium
GCGTGACCGCGTCGGTGCCGTCCTTGTGCGGGGTGGCCGTGACCCGGTCGGATGGCTCGCCCTGGACCGCGACGTCGGACAGGGTCGCCACGGCGTACCAGCGCTGCCGTCCCGGCGTGCAGGTGGTGTCGACGTAGGGCGGGTGGGGTACGGCAAGCACGTCACGGCCGGCGTGGTCGAGCGGAGCCAGCGCGCCGTCGGCCGAGTCGGCGACGTAGACCTGGTAGCCCACGGCGCCGTCGACCGGGTCCCAGGTCAGCGTCACCTGCGCGCGCCCCGCCTCGGCGCGTACCTCCTTCGGCGGGTCCAGGACCGGCGCGCGGCCGCTCCCGGCCTCGCCGCTGGCCTGGCCGATGCGCTGCTCCCAGTCGCTGCGTGCGTCGGTCACGGTGTCTCCTTCGTGGGTGCGTGGGTAGGTGCGCCGGTGGGCGCGTTCGCGGGCGGGATGGTGTCGCCCAGCCCGGTGGCCAGCCGGTCCAGCTCGGCGCGCAGCCGTGCCAGGTCGTCGGCGTAGGCGGGGTCGTCGTGCACGCTGCGCATCTCGGCCGGGTCGGCGGCCAGGTCGAACAGCTCCCACTCGGTCGGCGTGGTCTGGTCAGACGCGCCCGGCTGTCCGCAGCCGGCGCCGTAGTAGTGCACGAGCTTGCGGTCGGGGGTGCGCACGCCGCGGTGCGCGGCCACGTGGTGGATGCTGTCGAGATGCTCCCAGTAGCGGTAGTACGCCGTCTGGCGCCAGCCCGCGACGGTCGCGTCGTCACCGCGCAGCAGCGGCACCATGCTGCGTCCCTGCATCCGCGGGTGCGCGGGCACGCCGGCCAGGTCGAGAAAGGTCTGCGCGAAGTCG
This sequence comes from Actinomycetota bacterium, assembly GCA_030862655.1. The sequence goes on from JALZDI010000067.1 coordinate 845, forward strand.
ACGTTGAGCACCAGAGCGTCGTTGACCAAGCCGGGTGGGACCAGCCGCGGGTAGCGGACCACGAGCGGCATCTGCAGCGACTCGGCGTACATGAAGCGCTTGTCGTACCAGCCGTGCTCGCCGAGGAAGAAGCCCTGGTCCGACGTGTAGACGACCGCGGTGTCGTCGGACTGACCCGTGTCGTCGAGATGGTCGAGCAGCCTGCCGACGTTCTCGTCGATGGCGGCCACGCAGCGCAGGTAGTCGGCGATGTAGCGCTGGTAGGCCCAGCGGGCGTAGGCCTCGGCGTCGACGCCGGGCGGCGGGTCGGCCTTGAGGTCCTCGCGGTTGAGGTCGCGACCGACCCGCATCCGCGCCTGCGCGGCCGCGTCGGCCCGGCCGGCGTGGTCGTCGAAGAAGGTGTCCGGCATCGGCACGTCCGCATTGCCGTAGAGCGACTTGTGCCGGTCTGCCGGCTCCCAGGGCCGGTGCGGCGCCTTGTGCTGGACCAGCAGGCACCACGGCTGCTCGTCGCACTTCTCGTCAGACTGGCTCAGCCAGTCCAGGGCGAGGTCGGTGATCAGGTCGGTGGCGTAGCCGGGACGCACGTGCGAGCCACCGTCCATGGTGAGGAACGTCGGGTCGTGGTAGTCGCCCTGGTCCGGCAGCACCTCCCAGTGGTCGAACCCGCGCGGGTCGTGCACGCCACCGTGGCCGAGGTGCCACTTGCCGACGATGGCGGTGCGGTAGCCGGCCTCGCGCAGCAGACCGGGAAACGCCGGCTGCCGGGCGTCGAACTCGGCGGACAGCGTGGTGACGCCGTTGCGGTGGTTGTAGGTGCCGGTGAGGATGGTCGCCCGGCTCGGTGCGCACAGCGAGTTGGTGCACCCGCACGCGTCGAACCGGGCGCCCTCCGCGGCGATCCGGTCTATCCGCGGCGTGCCGAAGTCGGGGTGCCCGGTGATGTGCCCGGTGATGTGCCCGGTGGTCCCGCTTCCGTAGCAGCCGACCGCGTTGGCGGCGTGGTCGTCGGCCACGACCAGCAGGATGTTGGGACGACGGTGGCCGGTCACTTGATGCCGGTCATCGCGATGCCTTGGACGAAGTAGCGCTGCAGCACGAGGAAGACGACCAGCACGGGCACGACCACCACGACAGCGCCGGCCAGCAGCAGGCCGTACTGGGTGGAGTTCTGACCGACGGAGTACAGCGCGAGCGCGACCGGCAGCGTGTACTTGTCCTCGGTCTGCGCGACCACCAGCGGCCACAGGAAGTTGTTCCACGAGCCGAGGAAGGTGAGGATCGCCAGCGTCGCCAGCGCCGGCCCGCACAGCGGCACGATCACGCTGAAGAAGATGCGCAGCTCGCCGGCCCCGTCGACCCGGGCGGCCGCGATCAGCTCGTCAGGCAGGCCGAGGATGAACTGTCGCATCAGGAACACGCCGAAGGGCGCCACCAGGAACGGCAGGATCAGCCCGGGGAACGTGTTGACCATGCCGAGGTTGTTGACCAGCACGAACAGCGGCACGAACAACGCCACCCCCGGCACCATCAGGGTGCCCATCACGACCAGGAACAGCAGCCGCTTGCCGGGGAAGTCCAGCTTGGCCAGCGCGTAGCCCAGCATGGAACAGAACGCCAGGTTGCCCAGGGTGACCGCGACCGCCACGACCACGCTGTTGAAGAAGTAGGTCGGGAAGTCGAGCTGGGTGAACAGTCGCTGGTAGTTCTCCAGCGTGAAGTCCTCCGGTAGCCACGACGGCGGCACCTGCCGGATCTCGGCCTCCGGCTTGACCGACGACAGCACCATCCACACGAACGGCGCCACCATCGCCACCAGGCCCACGGTCAGCGCGGCGTACAGCCACCACGGCGACCGACGCCGGTCCGCAGGGGTGCGACGCTCCTCCACCCGACCCTCGGGCGGTGGCTGGTCCGCGGCCGCCGGGATGGGCCCGCGCGAGGCACTCACCGTCATCGGGGCACCTCCGGGTCAGTCCTTCGGCCGCAGGATGCGGAACTGGACGATGCTGAGCACGACGATCGCCACGAACAGCACGTACGACGCGGCCGAGGCGTAGCCGTAGTTGCCGAACCCGAACTGGTCGTAGGTGTAGTAGGCGACCGAGCGGGTCGCGTCGAGCGGGCCACCCTGCGTCATCACGAAGGCCTCCTCGAAGAACTGCAGGTAGCCGATGCCGGTGATCACCGCCCCGAACAGCAGCGTCGGGCGCAGCAGCGGCAGGGTGACATGCCGGAACCGCGCCCACCGCCCGGCGCCGTCGACCTCCGCGGCCTCGAGCAGCTCCCGGGGCACGGTCTGCAGACCGGCCAGGAAGACCACCATCATGAAGCCGAGGTTGCGCCAGGCGGCCATCACCACCAGCGCCGGCAGCGCCCAGGTCGTCGACGTGAGCCAGTGCACCGGGTCGACACCGAACAGACCGAGCGCCCAGTTGACCAGCCCCGAGTCCTGCAGCAGGAACCGCCAGACCACCGCGACCGCGACGATGCTGGTGACCACCGGTGCGTAGTAGCCGGTGCGGAACAGCCCGCGCAGCCGGGTGATGCCGTTGAGCCCCACCGCGGCGGCGAGCGCCAGCACGATGGTCAGGGGCACGCCGCCGATCACGTAGAGGGCGGTGTTGAGCGCCACCTTGTGGAACAGCGGGTCCGACAGCAGGCCGGCGTAGTTCTCCAGGCCGATGAGCTCGACCGCGAACGGCGTCTGCACGTCGGTGCTGCGGATGTCGGTGAAGCTCATCAGCAGCGACGAGACCACCGGCCACGCGGTGAACACCAGGAACAGCACCAGGAACGGCAGGGCGAGCAGCCAGGCCGCGGTGGCCTGCCGACGCGCCATCGGTGAGGACCGCCGGGTGGCCGGGGTCCTCACCGATGCCTGCGTCGTCGCCACGGGCAGGTCCCTCAGAACCCGGTGCCGATGGCCCGTGCGCGCTGCTGGGTGTGGGACAGCGCCTCGCCGACCGGGACGTCGCCGACCACGGCCTTCTCGATGTCACTGTCGAGCTCGGCGGCCACCTGCTCCCACGTCGGCACCGACGGGGGAGCCTCGGTCTTGGCCAGCTGCTCGCCGAAGACCCCGAGCTTGGGGTCGCCGGCCAGCGCGCCGCTCTCCCAGGCCTGCTGCACGCTGGGCAGGCCGCCGATGGTCTCGTACCACTGCTGCTGCACCTGCGGCTGCGCGAGCCACTCGACGAACTTCCAGGCCGCGTCCTTGTTGTCCGCGGTGTCGAAGACGGCCATGTTGCCGCCGCCGACGAACGACGTGCCCATGCCGCCCTCGGGCCCGGGCAGCGTCGCCACGGCGTACTTGTCCGCGAACTCCTTGCCGCCGATGTCCTCGACCAGACCGGTGTACCACGGCCCGTTGATGAACGAGCCGTACGTGCCGTCGACGAACCCCTGTTCGAGAGCGCCCGGCTCGAGCATGCGGGCCGGGGACAGACCCTTGTCGAAGAACGACTGGAAGTAGCTCAGGGCCTCTCTCGTCTGCGGGGAGTCGAAGTCGTACTGCTCGCCGTCGAAGACCTGCGCGCCGTTGGACCAGGCGAACGGCAGGTAGGTCTGCCACGCGCCGGTCTGGCCCGGCTGCAGGTAGATGCCGTGCTGCGCCCCGCCCTTGGTCTGCAGGTCGCTGGCGAACTGCTGCAGCTCGTCCCACGACTTCGGCGGCTGGTCCCAGCCGGCCTTGGCGGCCAGGTCGGTGCGGTAGAACAGCGTCCGCGTCTCGACGTACCACGGCACGCCGTAGGAGGTGCCCTCCACGACCGTCGAGTCCCAGGCACCGGGGAAGAACGCGGAGGAGTCGACCAGGTCCTTGGGGGTCGGCGCGAGGCCACCCGTCTCGGCGAACTCACCCATCCAGGTGGTGCCGATCAGGCTGACGTCGGGGGTCTTGCCGGCGGCGATGGCACCGGACAGCTTGGTGTGCGCGGCCTCCCACGGCACCGCGGTGACCTTGACGTCGGCGTCGGGGTTCTGCTTCTCGAAGGTCTTGGCGAAGTCGCCGAGCATCTCCCCCTCGGTTCCCATCGCCCACACCTCGACGGTGCCCTTGGCGGGGCCCTGCGCGATCGGCCCGCTCTGCTCCTGCGCGCCGCCGGTGTCGGCACTGCGACCGCAGGCCGTCAGTGCCAGTGCTGCCACCGTCACCGCAGCCGCGGTCCTGACGGTTCGTCTCATCGCCGTTCCTCCTTGTGGTGGGCGCAGCTGTTCCGGACGACCAGCTGGGTGGGCAGTACGAGGTGGCGCGCGGGGTCGCCGTCGCCGGCGATCCGGGCGTCCAACGCGCGGGCGGCGGCCGCGCCGAGGTCACACATCGGCTGCCGCACGGTGGTGAGGCCGGCGTAGCGTGCGGCCATCACGTCGTCCCAGCCGGTGACGGCCACCCGGCCGGGTACGTCGACCGCGGCCGCGCGCAGCTCGCTGAGCACGCCGAGCGCCAGCTCATCGTTGGCGCACACGACCGCATCGGGCAGCTCCTCGGCGAGCAGCCCGCGGGCCACCTCGACGCCGGCGTCCTCGCCGAAGCCGGGCGGGAACACCTGGGCCGGCTCGGGTCGCCCGGCCTCGGCGAGCGCGGCGGTGAACCCCTGCCAGCGCTCGCCGATGTCGTGCGAGCTGGCCGGGTCGCCGACGAACAGCAGCCGGGTGTGCCCGTCGTCGACGAGGTGACGGGCGAGCGCCCCCGCCGTGTCGACGTTCTCCGCGTTGACCGAGTCGACGTCACCGAACGTGGGCCGGGCCAGCAGCACGAGCGGCGTGCCGCGGTCGGCGATCTCACGGACGACGGCGTCGCTGACGGTGCGGCCCAGCACCACCAGGCCGTCGACCCGGCCGGCGAGCTCCATCACCCGCTCGCGGGCCGCGTCGCGCCCGTGCGTGGACAGGATCAGCACCGAGCGGCCGAGCTCGGCGGCGACCGCCTCGTAGCCGAGCACGACCTCGGCGAAGTAGGGGCCGGACAGGTCGGGGAAGACGATGCCGTTGGCGGCGTGCCGCTGCTCGGCGAGCGAGACGCCCAGCCGGCTGGGGGTGAAGCGCAGCTCGGTGACCGAGGCCAGCACACGCTGCCGGGTCGCCTCGGTGACGTTCGCGTGGCCGCGCAGTGCCCGGGAGACCGTCGCGATCGAGACCCCGGCGTGCCGTGCCACGTCGCGGATCGTCACGCCTCCGTCGACCGTCCCGGACCGGCGGCGGGTCCGTCCGGCGGCGCGGCCGTTGCCCTCCGCCGTGCCCTGGCCGTCGGCTCTGCTGCTGCCGTCGGGCGGGTTGCTGGGCTGCACGCGGTCGTCCTCTGTCCGGGTCCTGGGCGGTGGGATGTAACCGGTTGCTGAAAGCGGTTACACGCTGACCCTGACCGGTGCAGCCGGCGGCTGTCAACCCCCCGATCGCTGTTCGGCCTCAGTCGCCGACCGGGACCGCGATCTCGGCGCCCACCCGCAGCGAGCCGTCGAGCGCGTTCAGCTCCTCGATCTCGTCGATCAGGTCGCGCGGGTCCTCGCCCGGCGCGGCGCGGCTGGCGATGTCCCACAGGGTGTCGCCGGCCTCCACCTGCACCACCTCGACCGGAACCGGCGCGCCGCGCTCGGCGGTGCCGGTGGCTGCCCCGGAGAGCGCGAACACCAGCACGGCGAGCGCCGCCAGCACGAAGGCGCCGAGGACGACCAGCCGGCCGCGCCGGGTCAGCCGGAGCGTGCTGGTGGCCTGACGGCGGCGCATCGCGGCCGGCGTCGGAAGGGCGGTGTTGCTGGTGCTGGTGGGCGTGCTCATCGGGTACCTCCGGGTCTCGTCCGCCGTCGTCGCGGACTGGGGGATGTCCTGCGTCCGGGTGCCGGGTGAACGTCTACCGCCCCGCACCGACAGTCGACGCCGGCGCGGCCCGGCGCACTCGAATGACTGTTCGATCGAACGCATGTTCCCGTTGTACACGCTCACGCCGACGGATGCACGCACCGGTCGAACGCGTGTTCGACGTCGTGCGGGAGGACCGCCCGGGGACGTCGGCGCCCGCCGCGGACCGGAGGACGCTCAGCGCGGGAAGTGCGGCTGCCGGCGCATCCGCCGGCGACCCTGCAGGCGCAGCAGCGGCTCGAGCCGCATCGCCACGCCGGGGGCGAGCGCGGTCAGCCGCGGCATTACGCCCCGCCAGGCCGGTACCGTCCGGACGACCCGGTGGCTGTCGAGCATGTCGACCGCGGCGCCGGCCACCTCGTCGGTGGTCAGCAGCCGGCCGCCGGAGTGGATCAGCGCTGCACCCTGCCCGGCCGCGTCGAGGGTCGGCGACCAGCTGGGTGTCGACACCGTCGGGACAGATCGCGCACACCCGGATCCCGCGTGCCCGCAGCTCGCTGTCCAGCGAGCCGGTGAGCGACACGACGGCAGCCTTGGTCGCGGCGTAGACGGCGAGGCCGGGCACGGGTCCATGCGCGGACAGCGAGCCGATGTTGAGGATCTGCCCGCCGGCCGGCATCGACGCGACCGCGGCGCGGCATCCCCAGAGAACCCCGGTGAGGTTGACGTCGACCAGCGCGGACACCTGAGCCGAGCTCTGCTCGGCCAGCGGCCCGTCGAAGCCCACACCGGCGTTTTGACCCACACCGCGAGCGGCGCGCACGCGGTGGCCTGGGCCGCGACCTCGCGATGCGAGGCCTCGTCGCGCACGTCCTGGGCCACAGCGGCCACAGCCCCGATCCCGGCCGCGGCACGACGAGCCTCCCGCGCGTCGAGGTCGGTGACCACCACGGCGGGCC
>JALZDI010000352.1 GCA_030862655.1 Actinomycetota bacterium
GCGTTGCGCTGCCGCACCCCCCGCTGCCGCCGCAGCTCGGCCCGCGCCAGCGCGGCCTTGTGCACCTCGTCGGGGCCGTCGGCGAACCGCAGCGTGCGGATGCCGGCGAACCAGCCGGCGAGCGGCAGGTCCTGGCTCAGCCCGCCGGCGCCGTGCACCTGGATGGCCTTGTCGAGGATCCACTCGACCGTGGCCGGGGTGGCGATCTTGATCGCCTGGATCTCGGTGTGCGCGCCCTTGTTGCCGACGGTGTCCATCAGCCAGGCGGTCTTGAGCACCAGCAGCCGTAGCTGCTCGATGCGCACCCGCGCATCCGCGATCCACTCGCGGACCACGCCCTGCTCGGCGATCGGCCGGCCGAACGCCACCCGCTCCGACGCACGGGCGCACATCAGCTCGATGGCCCGCTCGGCCATGCCGATCGAGCGCATGCAGTGGTGGATGCGCCCCGGCCCGAGGCGTGCCTGCGCGATCGCGAACCCGTCGCCCTCCGACCCGATCAGGTTGTCCGCCGGCACGCGGACGTCGCGCAGCTCCAGCTCGGCGTGCCCGCCGTGGTCGCGGTCGTCGTACCCGAAGACGTGCATGCCCCGCTTGACCTCCAGGCCCGGGGTGTCGCGTGGCACCAGGATCATCGACTGCTGCTGGTGCCGGTCCGCGGACGGGTCGGTCTTGCCCATCACGATGAAGATCTTGGCGTTGGGGTTCATCGCCCCGGTGATCCACCACTTGCGCCCGTTGACGATGTAGTCGTCACCCTGACGCTCGATCCGGGTGGCGATGTTGGTGGCGTCGGAGGACGCGACGTCGGGCTCGGTCATCGCGAACGACGAGCGGATCTCGCCGTCCAGCAACGGCTGCAGCCACTGCTTCTGCTGCGCCTCGGTGCCGAACATGGAGAGCACCTCCATGTTGCCGGTGTCCGGCGCAGCGCAGTTCAGCGCCGGGGGAGCGAGGTGGATGCTGCGGCCGGTGATCTCGGCCAGCGGTGCGTACTGCAGGTTGGTCAGCCCGGCGCCGTGCTCACCGGGCAGGAAGAAGTTCCACAGCCCGCGGCGGCGCGCCTCGGCCTTGAGCTCGTCCACCACCGGCGGCGCGGTCCACGGCTCGGCGCGGTCCAGCTGCGCCTCGAACACCGCCTCGGCGGGATAGACGTGCTCGTCCATGAACGTCAGCAGCTGCTCGCGCAGCTCCTCGGTGCGCGTGTCGTACGCGAAGTCCATGTCAGGGACCCTCCTCGAATGCACGTTGCCCAGCATCGACGATCGGAGCGACCATCGCCCCGACCTTCTCGAAGCCGGCGCCGACCGTCTGGCCCTGCGTGTAGCGGTAGTGGATGCCCTCGAGGATCACCCCGAGCTTGAAGTAGGCCAGGGCCAGGTAGAAGCTCATCGCCGACAGGTCGCGGTCGCTGCCCTTGGCGTACTGGTCGAGCATCTCCTGCGCGTCCGGGAACCCCGGCGCCCGAGGTGCGTCGGCGACGGCCTCCGAGCCCGGCCCGGAGGCGATGCCGCGGTAGGCCAGCAGCAGCCCGAGGTCGGTGAGCGGGTCACCCAGCGTGGCCATCTCCCAGTCGAGCACGGCGGTCAGCCGGTCGTCCTCGTCGACGAGCAGGTTGTCCAGCCGGTAGTCGCCGTGCACGATCGCCGGAGCGGACTGCGCCGGAACGCTCGCCTCCAGCCGGGTGTGCAGGTCGTCCATGCCCGGAAGATCGCGGCTGCGGGAGGCGTCCAGCTGCTTCTTCCACCGGCGCACCTGCCGCTGCAGGAACCCGTCCGGGCGGCCGAAGTCGGCCAGCCCGACCTCGGCGGGGTCGATGCCGTGCAGGGTGGCCAGCGTGTCCATCATCTGTGTGCAGATCTTGCGGGTCCGGTCCGCGCCGAGCCGCTCCAGCTCGGCCGCCCGGCGGTACGGCGTGCCGCCGACCCGCTCCATCACGTAGAACGGCGCGCCCAGCACGTCGGGGTCCTCGCACAGCAGGTACGTACGCGGCACCGGCACCGCCGTGGGGCCGAGCGCGCTGATCACCCGGTGCTCGCGGGCCATGTCGTGCGCGGTGGCGAGCACGTGGCCGAGGGGCGGACGCCGCACCACCCACGAGCGGGTCCCATCGGTGACGGTGTAGGTGAGGTTGGAGCGGCCGCCCGCGACGACCTCGGCCGACAGCTCGCCGTCGACCATCCCGGGCGCCTCCCGGTCGAGGTACGCCCGCAGGTCGCCGAGGTCGAGCCCGGGCGTCTCTGGGCTGGGGCTCACGCGACCAGCACGACTACGCTCTCGGCCACGCAGGCCGGCTTCTCGCCGCCCTCGACCTCGATGGTGGTGCGGACCACCGCCTGCGCGCCCTGCGCGTTGGGGGTGACCTCCACGAGCTCGGCGCCGGCGCGTACCCGCGACCCGACCGGCACCGGCGCGGGGAACCGGACCTTGTTGGTGCCGTAGTTGATGCCCATCGTCAGCCCGTCGATGCGGTAGATCTGCGCGTTGAGCATCGGCAGCAGCGACAAAGTCATGTACCCGTGTGCGATCGTGCCGCCGAACGGCCCCGCCTTGGCCCGCTCGGGGTCGACGTGGATCCACTGGTGGTCGCCCGTCGCGTCGGCGAACTGGTCGACCTTCTCCTGGGTGACCGTGTGCCAGTCGCTGTGCCCGAGCTGCTCGCCGACGGCTTCCTTGAGCTCGTCGATGCCGTTGAAGACCCGCATGGTTGCTCCTCCTGAGTCCACTGGTCGCCGGTCGTCCGGTCAGTCGACCGGTCCGCCGGCGACGTAGATGACCTGTCCGGACACGAACCCGGCGCCCTCGCTGGCCAGGAACGACGCGGTGTGCGCGACGTCCTCGGGGTAGCCGACCCGGGCCACCGGCGTCTGCGCCGCCGCCGCGGCCTTGAAGTCCTCGTAGGACGCGCCCACGCGGGCGGCCGTGGCCTCG
>JALZDI010000068.1 GCA_030862655.1 Actinomycetota bacterium
CGGCAGAGCCCCGCGCTCGCCGCGCCGCTGAGCGCGCGCCGCTGCGCCGACGCGTAGGTGCGCGCAGCGTCGCGGCAGGTGCGTCTTCCCAGAAGTGTCGGGAGACGCACCTCGCGCCGCCTTTACCGGGTGCGTTTTCGCAGAGGTGCCGGGGACACGTCGGTCGGTCCCGCGACACCCTGGTGGTAGCGTCGACAGCGCCGGACCGGGACGCCCCGCTCGGGGCCCGACCGTTCGCCGGCTCGACGAGGCCCCACCATGACGATTCCCGGTCCGCACGGCCCGTCTGCAGGGTTGCCCGGTGACCGGGCGCTGGGACGGCTTCGTGCGGACGTGGCCGCGGCCCGGTCCGCCGTACAGGTCGACCGCCGCGGCCCCCAGCGGTTGCCCGGCCACACCAGAGCCGCCGAAGCGGTACTGCTGGACTGCCTGGAGGCCTATGCGCTGGCGCTGAGGGTTCGCCGCCTCCCGATGCCCCGCCGCCTTCGTGACGAGCTGCGCCTGCGGCGCCGCCTCGCCCCCGACCTCTCCTGACGGGCCCTGTAGGTCACCGCAGACGCGCGGGCAGCCGCAGCCCGAGGTCGCGCAGCTCCAGCGCGGCCAGGCGGCGTATGACCACCACGTCGCCTCGTCGCCACTCCCCGACCGGGTCGTCACTGACCCGGGCCAGCCGGTGCAGCGGCTGGCTCGCCATCGCCCGTAGTGCAAGGAGGTCGAGGTCCTCGGCGGCGTCGAGATGACGCTGCGCCCCGTGCGCCCGGCGTACGAACGCGACCCGTCGGGGCAGCCACAGCACCAGGGCGAGGGCCACCGGCACGAGTGCGGTGGTCAGCCCCAGCAGCAGTGCGATCTGCGCGACCGTCTCCTGCTGCGCGCGTCCCGCCTCGGCCAGGGTGCGGGCCGCGCCGGCCGCGCTGTCGAACGGGCCGCGCAGCTCGTCACCGACGAGCGGGACCGCGGCCGCACGCTCCCCCGCCTCGCCGAGGTGGCCGGCCATGCTGACGCCGCTGTCGGTGACCAGCTCGCCGACGCCGCCCAGGGCGCTCACCGCGTCGTGCACGGCAGTCCCGAGCCACACCCACAGCACGATCCACACCAGGGCGAGCAGGTCGCCGGCGACCTGGCGACTGCGTCGGGCGCCATCGTCGGCGTACAGCTTCATAGGGGGCCTCCGGTCGTCCGACGGGCACGGAGGGCCAGCGTACGAAGGAGAGCGCTACGCCCCGACCGGAGCGTCGACGGCCGCGTCAATCGTCAGATACACGGGAAGTAACGAGTCCACCCCGGCGAGGCTCAGCAGACGACTGACCTCGCGGTTCGGTCCGACCAGGCAGATCGAACCGCGGGCCCACCGGGTGCGACACAAGGCGGAGACGAGTGTGCCGACGCCGGCGAGGTCCATGAACGTGACGCGCGACAGGTCGACCACCACCTTGGTCGCGCCGTCCTCGACGGCCGCGGCGAGATGCTTGCGGAAGCACGGAGCCGTGGCGACGTCGAGCTCTCCCGCCAGCGCCAGCACAGTGCATCCCCGGACCTGATGGCGCAGGACCACGAGGTCGTCCGCGACGCAGTCACCCGGCACCACGGGTTCAGACCCGAACTGTAGCGACATCCCGCACCCTCCCTGTGCCTTCAGGGTAAGCAGGCGTGTACGCAGCGGCTATGGCCGCGCGGGATCACCACCCCGGAGCGGTGGTGGCTCGAACGGGCTATCCGCAGCCCGGAAGGTGACGATTGAGCAGGCTCAGCCGCTCTGCTCGGCGCCGGCCAGCTTGGCGCGCACGTCGTCCATGTCGAGGTCCCGGACGGCGGTGATCAGCTCCTCCAGCGACTCCGAGGGCAATGCGCCGGCCTGGTTGAAGACCAGGATCCCGTCACGGAACGCCATCAGCGTCGGGATGGAGCGGATCTGCGCCTCTGCGGCCAGCTGCTGCTCCGCCTCGGTGTCCACCTTCGCGAACACGACGTCGTCGTGCTTCTCCGACGCGGCCTCGAAGACCGGGGCGAACATCTTGCACGGCCCGCACCAGTCGGCCCAGAAGTCCACCAGCACGATGCCGTTGTCGGACACGGTCTGACGGAAGTTGCCCGCGGTAGCGGTGACGGTGGACAAGACAGACACTCCTCACGAATGCGTGAAAGACGGTGCGGCGTACGTCTGGCACAGCACCGGCGACGGCCGCGTTATTCCCGGTGGCCCCGCGCCACCGCAGTCGCCGGGCTGATGGTCCGCAGGCAGCAAGCCACGCCTGGTGGAATGGCGCGGTGACCCGTCCACGCCTGGACCTCGTCGCCGCGCCTGTCGGCGCCGGCGACCTAGTGGTGCTCGCCCACGGCGGCCAGGAGCACTCTCTCGAGGAGCCGCACGACTGGCGACATCCGCTGCTGCGCATGTGGCCGTTCGCGGCCGCGGCGCGCACCGCCGCGCCGCGAGCTCGGATCGGCCTGCTGCGCTACCGCTACCGCGGCTGGAACGGCGCCGAGGCGCACCCGGTCGCCGACCTGCGCGCCGTGCTCGCCGGCCTGGGCGACGAGGTCGAGCGCGTCGCCCTGGTCGGTCACTCGATGGGCGGCCGCGCGGTGCTGTCCGCCGCCGATCCCCGGGTCGTGGGGGTGCTGGCGATGGCGCCGTGGGTGCCCGAGGGCGAGCCTGTCGCCGACCTGGGCGGTCGCACCGTCGTGCTCGCCCACGGCAACCGGGACCGGACGACCGACCCGCGGCTCACCGCAGAGTTCGCGGCGCGCGTCCGGCAGTCCGGCGTACCCGTGGCGCTGTTCGACGCAACCGGTGAGGAGCATGCGCTGCTCGCGCGGCACGGGGACTGGGAGGACCTGGTACGACGGTTCGTGCGGACGGCGTTCGGCCTCGACCGTGACCCGACCGTGGACGCGGCCCTCAGCATCGACCCCGGGCACGGAGCGGACTCGTTGCCGGCGTGGAGCAGACGACGCGGTGCGTTGGGGGCGGTTGCCACGATCACCGCGACCCGGTTACGTCATCGCGTGCTGTAGCGGCGGACCAGCTGCGTCCGCCGTCACCCACCGTGCGGAAAGTCAGCGCGGCCGCCAGCCCGAGATCCCGACCACGATCACGCGCAGCTGCTTGTTGACGTTGCGCACGATGCGCCGCTCCTCCTCCGGGTCGTCCTCGGGGAGGGTGAGCAGCAGCTCGGCCGTCGACACCATGGTGTTGACGATCAGGTCCGAGAGCATGTGCAGGTCCTCGCGGCTCCAGGCCCGGAGGTTGGGCAGCTCGGCCAGGTCGGTGGCGAGCTCGCGGGAGAACAGCTCGAGCTCGTGCCGGATCGCCCGGCGTACCGGCGCGTGGCCGCCGAACCGCTCGCGGGCGATGAACGAGAAGTGCGCGCGGTTGGCGTGCACGTTCGCGACCAGCACCTGCACCGACTCACGGATCACGCTGTCCCAGGCGGCCATGTCCTCGCGGGCGGAGCGGATCATCTGCCGCAGCGTGGAGAACGACTCGTCGACCAGCGTCAGCCCGAGCTCGTCCAGCGAGGCGAAGTGGCGGTAGAAGGCGGTCGGCACGATGCCCACCTCGCGGGTGATCTGGCGCAGGCTGAGCTGGCCGAACCCCTCCTCCTCGAGCAGCGTCAGCGCGGCGGCGAGGATCGCCTGCCGGGTCCGCTCCTTGCGCGCCCGACGACTCTCCGTGATCGGGGTGGCCTCCACGTGCTCGAGCCTAGCGTCGTCGTCGGTGGGTGAGGTCACACGGTGTCACCGTTGACCGCGCCCTCGTGCAGGCACCTAGTCTTTGGGTGTACGTCTGTGCACTCAACCAGCCATTGGAGGACGGCATGGGCCTCGGCCGGAGGTTGTTGTCCTCTCCCGTCGTGACCGCGCTGACGACGCCGCACGGCGTCGACCGCTACCTCGAGCTCGTCAACCCGATGTGGGCGCTGCACGAGGTCCGCGCGCGGGTGGAGGACGTGCATCGCGAGGCGCCCGGCGTCGCGACCCTCACCCTGCGCCCGACCGGCAGCTGGGAGGGAGCCGTGGCCGGTCAGCACGTGCAGCTCGGCGTGCTGGTCGACGGCGTTCGCCGTACCCGCTGCTTCTCGCTCTCCAGCTCGGAGCACCGCAGCGACGGACGGGTCACGGTCACGGTGAAGTGCCACGACGAGGGGTACGTGTCGCGCTACCTGGCCGGCGAGGTGCCGGTCGGCACGGTCGTGCACCTGTCCCCCGCCGAGGGCGAGTTCACACTGCCACAGCCGCGGCCTGGGCGCCTGCTGTTCGTCAGCGGCGGCAGCGGCATCACCCCGGTGATGGCGATGCTGCGGACGCTGTGTGACGAGGGGTACGTCGGCTCGGCGACCTTCCTGCACTACGCGCGCAGCGCCGAGGACACCATCTTCGCCACCGAGCTCGCCGACCGCGCAGCGAGCAGCAGCTTCGCCGACATCAACGTCGTGCACACCCGCGCCGACGGCGGTGTGCCCTCAGGACGGTTCGACGTCGCGCACCTGCGTGCGGTCGCTCCCGACTTCGCGCAGACCCCGACCTACGCCTGCGGACCCGCCGGGCTGATCGAGTCCGTGCAGCAGGTCTACGACGAGGCGGGCGCGCGCGAGCACCTGCGCGTCGAGCACTTCAAGACGCCGATCACGGCAGACCCCTGCGCCGAGGGCACTGTGGAGTTCCGTCGCAGCGGGCTGCACAGCCGCAACAGCGGGCAGACCCTGCTCGAGCAGGCCGAGAGCGCCGGGCTGTCACCGGCCTACGGCTGCCGGATGGGCATCTGCAAGTCCTGCACGACCCGCAAGAGCGAGGGCATGGTGCGCAACGTGGTCAACGGTGCCGAGTCCTCGCTGCCCGACGAGGACATCCAGATCTGCGTGAGCGCCCCGGTGGGCAGCTGCGCGCTCGACCTCTGAGACGAACCCCCGCACCAGGAGGTGCCATTCCGATGACCGACCAGACCGAGATCCCGCAGCTGACTCCGGAACAGCTCGAGGCGTTCGGCGCCGAGCTCGACGAGATCCGCCGGCGCGTCTTCGCCGACCTCGGCGACGACGACCGCGACTACATCTACAACGTCGTCAAGGCGCAGCGAAGCTTCGAGGTACTGGGCCGTGGCCTGCTGCAGATCGGCTTCCTGCCACCGGCGTGGCTGGCCGGCACAGCCGCGCTGTCCATCTCCAAGATCCTCGACAACATGGAGATCGGGCACAACGTCATGCACGGCCAGTACGACTGGATGGGCGACCCGGCGCTGCGCTCCGACGAGTTCGAGTGGGACAACGTCTGCCCGTCCGAGCAGTGGAAGTACTCGCACAACTACATCCACCACACGTTCACCAACATCCTCGGCAAGGACCGCGACATCGGCTACGGGCTGCTGCGGATCGACCCGGACCAGAAGTGGAACCCCTACTACCTGGGCAACCCGCTGTACGCGCTCGTGCTGATGTTCATCTTCGAGTGGGGCGTGCTGCTGCACGACCTCGAGCTCGAGCGGATCATGGCCGGCGAGCGCACCTGGGCCGACACCAAGCACCTGCACCGCGGCATGATCGACAAGGTCGTCCGGCAGACGGTCAAGGACTACGTGGTCTTCCCCGCGCTGTCCGGCCCGTTCGCGCCGCTGACCCTGGCCGGCAACGCCGGCGCCAACCTGGCCCGCAACATCTGGGCGTTCGGGATCATCTTCTGCGGGCACTTCCCCACCGGGGTGGCCTCCTTCAGCGAGGAGGAGACCGAGAACGAGTCCCGCGGCCAGTGGTACTTCCGGCAGATCCTGGGCTCGGCCAACATCACCGGCGGCAAGCTGTTCCACCTGATGACCGGCAACCTCAGCCACCAGATCGAGCACCACCTGTTCCCGGACATGCCGGCCCGGCGCTACCCCGAGATCGCGGCCGAGATCCGCGACATCTGCGAGCGCTACGGCCTGGCCTACAACACCGGGCCGCTGCACCGGCAGCTCGGCAGCGTGGCGAAGAAGATCGTCAGGTTCGCACTGCCGGACCGCAAGAAGCGGTCCGAGCCCGAGCCGGAGCCGGCGTCAGCGCCTAGCCCCAGAACACCCGGTCGACCACGGCGCGAGCGTGCCGCGTGACCCGCAGGTAGTCGTCGACCATCTGCTCCGCGCCGTCCGCGCCGTACCCGCACACGTAGGCGACGCCCGAACGCTCGCGCGGCTCCCGCGGCAGTGAGTCGGACGGGCGCGCACGCACCAGCATGACCGCGTTGCGCACCCGGCTCACCAGCCGCCACGCGCCGGCCAGCACCTCGGCGTCGGCGACGGGCAGCAGGTCGGCGTCCGATGCCGCGCCCAGCGCGGCGAGCGTGCTGGTGGTGCGCAGCTGCGGCACCGCGCCGGCGTGCCGCATCTGCAGCAGCTGGACCGTCCACTCGATGTCGGCCAGCCCGCCGCGGCCCAGCTTGGTGTGGGTGGCCGGGTCGGCTCCCCGCGGCAGCCGCTCGGCGTCGACGCGGGCCTTGATGCGGCGCACCTCGCGGATGCCCTCGTCGGACAGGCCCTCCGCCGGCCAGCGCAGCGGGTCGACCAGCTCGGTGAACCGCCGGCACAGGTCGGCGTCACCGCACACCGGCGCGGCCCGCAGCAGGGCCTGCGCCTCCCAGGTCGCCGACCAGCGCCGGTAGTAGGCGGCGTACGACGAGAGCGTGCGCACCAGCGGCCCCGACTTGCCCTCCGGGCGCAGGCCCGCGTCGACCACCATGGGCGGGTCGGCCCCGGGGACGGCGAGCGTCCGCCGCAGCTCGTTGGCGACCATCTGGGCGACCTCGGCCGCCTCCTGCTCGTCGGCGCCGTCCCGCGGCTCGTGCACGTACATCACGTCGGCGTCGCTGCCGTAGCTCATCTCGCCGCCACCGAGCCTGCCCATGGCCACGACAGCGAGCGTGGTCGGCAGGTCTGCGTCGTCCAGGCCACGCTCGGCCTGCACGGCGCGCAGGGCTGCGGTGAGCGCGCCGTCGAGCGTGGCCGCGGCGATGCTGCTCAGCGACTCACCGACCGCGTCGACGTCGACCAGGCCGATCAGGTCCGCGGCCGCGCAGCGGAACAGCTCACGCCGCCGCACGGCGCGCACGGCGTTGATGGCTGCGATGGGGTCGTCGTGCCGTCGCGCGCTGCTGGTCGTCTCGCTGCGCAGCTGCTCCGCGGTCCGCGGCCGCAGGTCGTCGTCGTGCACCAGCAGTGCGACCGCCTCCGGTGCCCGCATCAGCAGGTCGGTGGCGTAGCGGCTGGAGGCGAGCACACGGGCCATACGCTCCGCCACCGCGCCCTCGTCGCGCAGCTGCCGCAGGTACCAGTGCGTCGAGCCGAGCTCCTCCGACACCCGCCGGAATGCCAGCAGCCCCTGGTCCGGGTTGGGCGCGTCGGCGAACCACTGCAGCATGACCGGCACCAGCGTGCGCTGGATCGCCGCGCGTCGCGACACCCCCGCGGTCAGCGCCTCGAGGTGGCGCAGCGCACCCGCCGGGTCGACGTACCCGAGCGCGGTCAGCCGCTGCCGCGCCGCCTCCGGGGTCAGCCGCACCTCCTCGCCGGGCAGCCGGGCAACCGCCGCCAGCAGCGGACGGTAGAAGAGCTTCTCGTGCAGCCTG
>JALZDI010000353.1 GCA_030862655.1 Actinomycetota bacterium
GGTTCATCCTGATATGGGTGCTCTGGAACGTGCTGGCGCCCGGCGACGTCCGGTGGGACACCTACCCGTTCATCTTCCTCACGCTGATGCTGAGCCTGCAGGCCTCCTACGCCGCGCCGCTGATCCTGCTCGCCCAGAACCGCCAGGAGGCCCGGGACCGGGTCAACCTCGAGCAGGACCGCGACGCCAACGCCCGCGCGCACGCCGACATGGAGTTCCTGGCCCGCGAGGTCGCCTCCCTGCGGATGGCGATGGGCGAGGTCGCCACGCGGGACTACCTCCGCTCGGAGCTGCGCAGCCTGCTCGCCGAGCTCGATGAGCGATCTCACCCCTCGCCTGCTGACGACTCCGCCGACGGGGCACGTAGCCTGGAGGCATGACCACGCCCTCCGTCGAGCAGGTCCAGTCCGCCCTGGCCGGCGTCAACGACCCCGAGATCAAGCGCCCGATCACCGAGCTGGGCATGGTGAAGTCGGTCGACGTCGGCGCCGACGGGCGCGTGCAGGTCGAGGTCTACCTCACCGTCGCCGGCTGCCCGATGAAGGACACCATCACCCGCGACGTCACCGCCGCGGTCAGGCGGGTGGACGGCGTCACCGACGTCTCCGTCGGGCTCGACGTGATGAGCGACGAGCAGCGCAAGGAGCTGCAGACCCAGCTGCGGGGCGGCCAGGCTGCCAAGGAGATCCCGTTCGCCCGGCCCGACTCGCTGACCAAGATCTATGCCGTCGCCTCCGGCAAGGGCGGGGTCGGCAAGTCCTCGGTCACGGTCAACCTGGCGGTCGCCATGGCCGGGCAGGGGCTCAAGGTCGGAGTCATCGACGCCGACGTCTACGGCCACTCGGTGCCGGCCATGTTCGGCGTCGCCGACCAGCGGCCCACCCAGGTCGAGGACATGATCATGCCGGTGCCGGCGCTCGGCGTACAGGTGATGAGCGTCGGGATGCTCAAGCCCCGCCGTGACCAGGTGGTCGCCTGGCGCGGGCCTATGCTGGACCGGGCGCTGGTGCAGATGCTCAGCGACGTCTACTGGGGCGACCTCGACATCCTGCTGCTCGACCTGCCGCCGGGCACCGGCGACGTGGCGATCTCGGTCGGCCAGCACCTGGTCAACTCCGAGGTGGTCGTGGTGACGACCCCGCAGCAGGCGGCCGCCGAGGTGGCCGAGCGGGCCGGCACGATCGCGTCGATGATGCACCAACGGGTGGCCGGGATCATCGAGAACATGTCCTTCCTGCCCTGCCCGCACTGCGGCCCCGAGCACCGGCTGGAGATCTTCGGCTCCGGCGGCGGCGACCAGGTCGCGCACACGCTGTCGCAGCGGTTCGGCTACGACGTGCCCATGCTGGCGAAGGTGCCGCTGGACGAGCGGCTGCGCGCCGGCGGCGACTCCGGCGAGCCGCTCGTGCTGCAGGACGAGCCCTCTCCGGCGGCCGAGGAGCTGCGCAAGATCGCCTCCACGCTGACCAGCCGCGGACGGGGACTTGCCGGAATGCAGCTCGGGCTGAGCCCCGCAGGGCGATAATGGGGCCAAGGAACGGTTAGACGGAGGCCGGCACGGGGAGACGAAGCGATGTTCGGGATCAACTTCTGGGAGTTCCTCGTGCTCCTGATGGTGGGGCTCGCGGTCTTCGGTCCGGACAAGATCCCCGACATGGCGCGCCAGGCCGGCCGCTTCCTGCGCACCGGGCGCACCATGATCAACAACGCCCGCGCGGACCTGCGCTCCGAGCTGGGCTCGGAGTTCGCCGACATGGACCTGCGTGACCTCGATCCGCGCCGGGCCGTCAAGAAGTACGTCTACGACGTGATGAACGAGGACGAGGAGCGCGCCAACGGCTCGTCCTCGCCGAAGCAGTCCCCGCTCGGGGTCGGCGAGCAGCCGCCGTACGACTACGAAGCCACCTGACCCGCCCGGTACGCCCTCAGCCGACCTGCTCGCCGAGCCTGACCTGCGTCGCCCGGGTCTGGCCGCCGCGGCGGTAGACCACCGTGATCGTCTGTCCGGGCAGGTGGCTGCGGATCGCCACGATCAGCTCGATGCCGTCGTCGACGGCCTCCCCGTCGACCCGGGTGACCACGTCACCGTCCTCGAGGCCGGCGTCGGCCGCGGGACTGTCCGCGGTCACCTCGATGATCCGGGCCCCGTCGTCGCGGCTGTTGACGTCGACGGAGGCACCGATGACCGGGTACGACGCCTCCCCGGTGCGCAGGATCTGGTCGGCGGTGCGCAGCACCTGGTCGATCGGGATCGCGAAGCCGACGCCGATGCTGCCGCTCCCTCCGCCGAACGGCCCGCCCAGCGTGGCGATCGCGGAGTTGACGCCGACGACCTCGCCGCGCAGGTTGACCAGCGGACCGCCGGAGTTGCCCGGGTTGATCGCGGCGTCGGTCTGGATCGCGTTGAGGTAGGACACCTCGCCCGCGCCGCCGACGGTGACCGGGCGGTCCAGGGCGCTGACGATGCCGGAGGTGACCGAGCTGGAGAGTCCCAGCGGCGCGCCGATCGCGACCACCGTGTCGCCCACCCGCAACCGGCGCAGGTCGGCCATCGAGGCCGGCCGGCGGTCGGTGTCGCCCGCGAGCTGCAGCACCGCGATGTCGTAGGCCGGGCTGCGTCCCACCACCGACGCGCGCATCTGGCTCTCGTCGTCGAACACCACCGTGATGCCGCCGTCTTCGCCGGCCTGGGCGACCACGTGGCTGTTGGTCACCACGTGGCCCTCGCGGTCGAGCACGAACCCGGACCCGGTGGCCTCGGCGTTCGTCCCCTCCACGTCGATCTGCACCACGCTGGGCAGGGTCGCGTCGGCCACGCCCGCGATCGACCCGCCACCGGGCAGCGGCGCGGGCAGCGCGGGCGCGGCGATCGTGGGCGTCGGGCTGACCGTGGTGCTCACGACCTGGTCGGGTTCGGCG